>JAFUPI010000088.1 GCA_017481285.1 Agathobacter sp.
CACAATCTGTGGATGCAGATGTTTCGGGCATTTGTGGTGGGTGGAATCATCTGTGTCATGGGACAGTTTATCTTGAATGTGGCTACTGATTATTTTGAACTGGAGAAGGATGTGGCAGCTTCCTGGTGTTCCTTGATTTTGGTGTTGGAATCAGTGCTTCTTACGGGATTCAACATTTATCCTAAGATTGTAAAATGGGGTGGCGCCGGTGCCCTGGTGCCTATTACCGGCTTCGCCAATTCTGTGGCTGCTGCAGCTATTGAATATAAAACGGAGGGCCAGGTCTTTGGTATTGGTTGTAAGATATTTACCATCGCAGGACCGGTGATTTTGTATGGCGTGTTTACTAGTTGGGTGCTGGGAGTGATTTATTGGATTACGACGATGTTTTAATTTTGAGTAAACTTGGAGAAATACGATAATGTCAGAAGAGGAGTTACAGAATATTTCTCGTGCACTTACTCATATGCTATTTCGCAATGTGCCTTTTGCAGAAGAAATTCATACAAAACGTTTAGTTATTGATCAAGAGTTGATGAAAAGGTTAAATATAGAGATAAATAATCGCATTTATTCTTTGCTTTACATCTGGTTTTGTGGTTCGGAAGAAGAAATACAGGAATTATTGAAGCACATTGGATTTAGCAGCATATACGGGAGAGGAACATGGGAAAAAGCAATAAAGTCGAAATATAATTTATAATGCAAGATTGGAGTGTCAGAAAACGCCGAAAAATGGCGGGCTCTGGCACTTTTGTACATAATATCACACGAGCCTCCTTCTGGTACTCAATTATCATTTACGTGAGGTCACGAAAATAATGGGATGGATTAGGGGGCATAAGAAAAAAGGGAGTTATGATGTGTCAACATGCAGTGCCAATATTTGACAAATGTGCATGAATACATTAGAATTATAAGTTAAGACATTATAAAAAAACGGAAGGAGGAAGTCAGTATGGCAAGTGAAAATTCTGTTTTGGTGCTTCGCACGGAAGAAGATGTAAAAACGCTGGAAATGCAAAGTGTTAGCGACAGTACAATTCCTGAAATATTAAATGGCGAAAGTGGTTTTCACATCTATCATGTAAGAATGCTTACAGAACTAATTTTGCGTCGTTTGCAGGAAGAACAACTATATTCTTTATCGGATGAAGACATAGAAGCGATTGCGATTGCATCTTGCCTGCATGATATCGGAAAGTCTCAGATACCGAAAAGTATCTTGGATTATCCGGGAAAACTTTCTCCTGTGGAATATGATATTATAAAAAAACATTCTGTTTTCGGTGAGAATATCATTCGCGAGCTTGATTTTGGCGAACTGAATCCTAAGATAAAGCAGTATGCTGCGGAAATCGCTCGAGCTCACCATGAACGCTATGATGGTACCGGTTATCCAGATGGCCTCAAGGGCGATGAGATTCCTATCTCGGCACAAGTGGTTGCGCTTGCTGACTCCTACGATGCATTGACTAGTAATCGAAGTTATAAGGATGCGTTTTCTCAGGATGTGGCTATTCAGATGATTTCCAGTGGCATGTGTGGCGTGTTTAACGAAGCATTGACAGATTGCCTTTTGAGAGTTGTGAATCATAGTAGTTTAGTATCGCTTCGTGAAAAGTTTTTAAAGAGAAGAACGGTTGCGTTAGAAATGACGGGTTTTGTTCCAAAGCACGTACTCTGTATTGGAAACACGCAGTATTTGACGACAGAATTCATTAATGAGACTTTTTCTGAGAGCAAGGTTACAGTTGTTGGCAATACGGAGCTTGGCTCCGCTGATAAGATTAAACTCTTTCGGATACGAAAGCCGTCTATCAAGGCTATTTTCGAAACGTATGAGTTTGATTTAATTGTCTATTTCTCGGGTGACCTTACATATCATACTACTGAGAAAAACGATTCAGAGGAACTGAGAGAGGTTTTAAAATATTCGAAAGAGTTACAAAAAGGAACGAAGATTATCTTCCTGTCCTCTTTGGATTCCTCGTTTTTGAGAAAAACATCTCATGCCATTTTGTCAGCGGCAAAGGAAAATTTGTGTAAATTTTATGCTAGTGATTCGAGCCTTGACATTAAGATTGTGCAGATACCGTATTTTTATTCGGGTACATATAAGAAGGATTTTCTATATAGAATGTTTGACAAGATACATGCACATAAAACAGTGGTTATTGAGGAACAACCTCAAGATACCATGCATTTTCTTTGCTTGAGAGATCTTTCTAAGTTACTTTCACGTCTAATTGACAACTGGAAGAGTGGAAGCGGAATTTTAACGGTGGTGGATGATTTTGGACATCGTTTTTCAGATCTTAGAGACAAATTGCTGGCCTTGAAACAAGGTGCGAAAGTGGATTTTTCGGGACAAGGGACTCATAACGAAGTGGCAGCGAACAACAAGGCACTGCGCAACGAATACGGTTGGTTTGCCAAGATATCCATATTGGAAGATTTGGCTGAGGAGTATGAAAAATACTTACACTTAAAAGCGCAAGATGTCGAAACTGTCTGGGATAGAGTGAAAAAGTGGTTGGAGGA
>JAFUPI010000089.1 GCA_017481285.1 Agathobacter sp.
AACAGGTTCCTTCAATGTTTCTGATATTATTCAGGCTGATATGCCTGCAATTATCAAAACACCAGGATTTTTTGCAGCATTTGTATTTATTCTCACAATTAAATTACGTAAGTCACCATTTGACTTAAGTGCTTCTCACCATCCACATCAGGAATTGGTAAAAGGTATCACTACAGATATGGGTGCGCAGACACTTGCACTTTATGAAATCGCAGAATGGTACGAACACGTATTTTTAATGGGATTTGTAGGATTATTCTTTGTTTGGAACAATCCATGGAGTTACTTATTAGCAGTGGTTGCGATTTTAGCTACTTATTTCTTAGAAATCTTAATCGACAACACATCAGCTCGTGTAAAATGGCATACCATGTTTAAGCTTGCCTGGGGTGTAACAATTCTTGTTGCCGGCGTAAACTTAATCATTCTTATGGTAATGGCGTAGAAAGGAAGAGAAAATGGGAAACGTAAAAAGATCTCCTTGGCTTCTCCACTATGATGGATCAAGCTGTAACGGATGTGATATAGAAGTTTTGGCCTGTCTTACTCCAGTGTATGATGCAGAACGTTTTGGTATCATCAACACAGGTGACCCAATGCAGGCAGACATCTTCCTGATTACAGGAGGAATCAATAAGGCAAATCAAGAGGTTGTTCGTCAGTTATACAATCAGATGCCTAGACCAAAGGTAGTAGTTGCGGTTGGTGTTTGTGCATGTACAGGTGGTGTATTCAAGGAATGTTACAACATCATTGGTGGTGCAGATACTACAATTCCAGTTGATATCTATGTGCCTGGTTGTGCAGCAAGACCACAGGCTATCATTGATGGTATTGTAAAAGCCATTGCATTATGGCAGGAAAAAGCAAACAATCCTGAATATGTTCATGCTATGTATGAATCACAGGAAGAAAAGGAAGAGAAGGCAGAGAAGGAGGAGAATAAGTAATGGAAATTAGAAATCCAGAACACGTATTAGTGGAAATTACTCCAGATGAATTACTCGGAGAAGTAATGAAATTCAAAAACTTAAAGCTTCGCCTCTCCCAGATTTGCTGTGCATATTCCAATGAAAAGGTTGAGCTTAGCTATTCTTTTGCAAACGATGATACAAACGAATATACAAATCTTCGTTTGGTAATCGACAAAGATACAGAGGTTTGCAGTATTACAGAGTTTTATCCATATGCATTCCTTTATGAAAATGAAATGAAAGAATTATTTGGCGTAAATATTCAGATGATTAATTTAGACTACAATCAGAAATTATATCGTTTGAAAGACGAAACACCATTTATTAAATAGGAGGTAGGAGAGATGGCAAAACAGAGTATTATTCCTTTTGGACCTCAGCATCCAGTTCTTCCAGAACCAATCCATTTGGACTTAGTTCTTGAAGATGAAAAAGTTGTAGAAGCAATCCCTTCTATCGGATTCGTACACAGAGGTTTAGAAAGTCTCGTAGATAAAAAAGATTTTAACGAAATGACATACGTTATTGAACGTACTTGTGGTATCTGTAGCTTCATGCATGGTATGGGTTATTGTGAATCTATCGAAAAAATCATGCAGGTAGAAGTACCAGACAGAGGTAGATATCTCCGTACTATCTGGGCAGAAATGTCACGTGTACACAGCCATTTATTATGGCTTGGTCTTCTTGCTGATGCATTCGGATTTGAAAGCTTATTCTATCAGTGCTGGAGAATGAGAGAAAAGGTTCTTGACCTTTTCGAAATGACAACAGGCGGAAGATGTATCTTCTCTGTAAACAAAGTCGGTGGTGTATTAAAAGATATCGACGATATCATGTTACAGACAATTAAGGTTACATTAGAAGACCTTGCAGCAGAACTTCGTATTGTAAGCAAAACATTTATGAAGGATTACACTGTAGAATCTCGTCTTCGTGGTGTAGGTATCCTTACGAAAGAACAGGCACACAACCTTGGTGCAGCAGGTCCATTTGCACGTGCTTCAGGCATCAAAATGGATATGAGAACTACAGGTTATGCAGCTTATGGTGACCTTGATTTCGATATCATTACAAGTGATGAATGTGACTCATATGGTCGTTGCGAAGTTCGTATTCATGAAATCTTCCAGGCAATCGATTTAATCGGTCAGTGTATCGATAAGATGCCTAAGGGTGATATCGCTACTATCGTAAAAGGCAATCCAAACGGTGAAGCATTTGTTCGTATGGAACAGCCTCGTGGTGAAGCTGTTTACTTTAGTAAAGCAAACGGAAGTAAGTTCTTAGAGCGTATGCGTGTTAGAACTCCTACCTTTGCAAATATCCCTGGTTTATTAGAAACCTTAAAGGGCGCTGACTTTGCAGATGTACCATTATTAATTCTTACAATTGACCCATGTATCAGTTGTACAGAAAGATAAGAAAGGAGAGTTTTCGATATGGCATTAATGAAATTTAAAAACGTGGTATTGAAAAATCTCTTTTCAAAACCAGTAACTAAAAATTATCCAGCAGAACCAGCTGTTTACCCAGAAAGAAGCCGTGGACATGTAGAAATCAATATTGATGACTGTATCCTTTGTGGCATCTGTGGTATGAACTGTCCTGCTCGTACTATCAAAGTAGATCGTAAGGCAAGCACATGGTCTATTGACCGTTTCGACTGTATTCAGTGTGGATACTGTGTAGAAAAATGTCCTAAGAAATGCTTAAAGATTGTACCAGGTTATCAGGAACCAGGCGCAGAGAAATTTGTGGCTACTTATGAAAAGCCAATCACTGTTAAGAAAATTCCACAGGCAGACATGGACACATGTGTATTCTGTACACTTTGTGCTAAGAAATGTCCAAAGGAAGCGATCACAGTAGATAGAGCAGAAAAGAAATGGGAGCTTAACAAAGATCTTTGTGTAAGCTGTGGACTTTGCGAAAGCAGCTGTCCTAAGAAATCAATCAGCATGGTTGAAGAGAAGTAAAAATTGTATAATGCAATGAAGTTCAGGGGTTGTCGAAAGACAGCCCTTGATTTATGATAGGATTATAAATTTGTTTAAGGAGAGCTTAGTATGCATGAATATCATGGAGCAGTTCAAATAATCGAGCACGCAGAGGATTTATGTAGAGAAAGAAAACATAATCAGGTAAATAAAATCCAGTTGCTGATAGGTGAGGCTTCGGGCTACACATTTGATGTGGTGAAGAATTACTTTGAGGAAGTGTCGGTGGGAACTGTCTGCGAAGGAGCAGAAGTGACTGTGCGAAAAGCGGCTGTGATGCTTCGTTGTCCAAACTGTAATGAGCTCTTTCCAAAGAGACTGTTGCAGTACGATTGTCCAATCTGTGGCACACCAGGTAATCCAACAGATGCAGGCAAAGAAATGACCATTGATTTTATGGAATCTGAATGGGTAGAAGAAAAAGGCGATGTGCTTGCGAGAGTAATCCAAAAGCAGGATGTCATAGAATTCTTTGATATGTTAGCTCCAAGCTGGGATGATGATCAGATTATCGAACCAGAGAAAATCAATGCGATTTTGGATTATGCTGGTGTCAAAGAAGGCGTATCGGTTTTAGATGTGGCTTGTGGGACAGGCGTATTGATGCCAGATTATTTGGAACGTGATGTAGCAAAGATTACTGGTGTAGATATTTCCAATGAAATGATTCAGATTGCAAAGGATAAATTCCATGATTCTCGCGTTGAATTTATATGTGCAGACGTAGAAGAAGTAGAACTAACCGAAGCTTATGATGTATGCATGATATATAATGCATTTCCTCATTTTGTAAATCCCGCCAGTCTTATCAAATGTCTTTCTGAGAAACTGCGTATGGGCGGACGTCTTACCATTGCTCATAGCATGAGTCGTAAGCAGCTTGATTCTCATCATTCTGGTCCAGCGAGAAAAGTTTCTATGGGGCTGATGCATGAAGATGAATTGGCGAAGTTATTTGAAGCATTCTTTGATGTGGATGTGAAGGTGTCGAATGACCAGATGTATGTGGTTTCGGGGGTAAAAAAGGGACATAATAGTAGAATATAAATAGAAAAGTTTTCAAAAAAGGTCTTGGATTATTTTATCCAAGACCTTTTTAACTTTAGAATACTCCAGTAATAAAAATTTCTAATCCAATTACGATAAGAATAATACCACCTGCGATAGTTGCTTTATTTGCAAAAAGAGTACCGAATTTCTTCCCAAGACCAAGGCCGAAGAAACAGATAAAGAATGTCAGCACACCAATAATTAGTGCTGCAACGATCGCCATAAGTAAACCATATTCTGCGATGGTAAATCCTACGGATAAAGCATCAATAGATGTAGCGATGCCCTGTACGATCAGTGCTTTGAAACCCACTTCCGCTTTTTCTACTTCTTCCTCTTTATTTTCGATACCTTCTTTTAACATTTTGCCTCCAATGAAGCAAAGTAAAATGAGGGCAATCCAAGGAATAAATGTTTCAAAGATTTTGAAATATTGTAATACGGTATGGACACATACCCAGCCGATAAATGGCATAAGCGCCTGAAATCCTGCAAATGTGCCGGCAATCTGACACATACGACCTTTTCTCATGGTAGGTTCATTCAAACCATTTGCTAAAGATACGGAAAAGGCATCCATAGCCAATCCAATGCCTAACATTGCACTGTTCACAAAGAACATCAAATTCCATTCCATTTTTTCATCCTCCTGTGTTGAATTGTGTATTCTAATCGGTTTTTCTGATATAAAAAACCAAGAGAAGTCGCAAAACTACACTTGGTAAACATTTGTAGACTCTACCATTTGAGGAGTAATTTGTCAATAGAAGATTGTAGCTCCTAGTAAATTGTGATAAAATTGTTTCAGAATTTCGAAATAGGAAAGGGTAAGTAATGAATCTTTTAGTAATAGATGGTCAGGGTGGTCAGCTCGGTGGACAGCTCATTAAGACAATTTCAGCAAAATTTAATGATATAACTATTACAGCAGTGGGAACAAATGCCACAGCAACAGCTACAATGTTAAAAGCTGGAGCAAAACAGGCTGCTACAGGAGAAAATCCTGTGCTTGTAGCATGTAGAAAAGCAGATGTAATCGTTGGCCCAATTGGAATCGTAATCGCGGATTCTATGTATGGAGAAATTACTCCGAAGATGGCAGTAGCGGTGGGGCAGTCTGATGCAGTCCGAATTTTGCTTCCAGTCAATAAATGTGACAATCTTGTAGCGGGAATTACAGATGTGACAATGACGACTATTATTGATGATGTAATTTCTAAATTGCAAGAGATTCTTATGTAGGAAGAGAGTGTTGCAGAAAGAGACTATTCTAATAGTACTTGCGATAGTGAAAATAGCATGATATAATGATGAAGTCGTTCAGAAGTGCGATATAGAAGACAGAAGTCTTTTCAAAATATTATGTATTTTAAAAATTGATTTTTATAATTTAAGAATGAGAATAATACTAAGAAGGTGTTGCTTATCTCCAGAAGGGGAAGAAGTGCACCTTTTTATTATTGGATAGGAGTAATGATGAAGAGAAGAACGAACATTAGAAAACTTACATTGTCAGCAATGTTTTTGGCACTTGCCTTTGTGATGCCATTTTTGACAGGACAGATTCCACAGATTGGGGCAATGCTTTGTCCAATGCATATTCCGGTGTTGTTGTGTGGATTTTTCTGCGGAGGTCCATGGGGACTGGCGGTAGGATTTGTAGCACCAATTTTGCGTTCTTTTGTCCTTGGTATGCCACCGATGTTTCCAAAGGCGATATGTATGGCATTTGAATTGGCTACCTACGGTTTTGTGGCCGGAACATTACATAATAAGTTGCCAAAGAAAAAGGGATATGTATACGTATCACTGTTAAGTGCTATGGTGTTAGGCCGTATCGTATGGGGGATGGCAATGCTTGTGTGTATGGGCTTAGATGTATCCAAATTTGGCTTTGCAGCTTTTATTTCAGGAGCGGTTACCACGGCACTTCCTGGTATTATTTTACAGATTGTGATTATTCCAGTTGTGGTAATTAGTCTGGGAAAAATAGTGAATAAGCAAGATTAGATGAATTTAGAAGATGTCTTACGGGCATCTTCTTTTTTATTTTATGAGAAAATTTCACATACTATTATTGACAAATGCATTAAAATTAGTTATATTCAACTTAAGTTAGTTGAAGCTAACTTGAGTTTTACAAGGAGCAATTATGTGTCAAGAAGTATTTAAGATTGTACAGGCGATGGACTTATCACAAGTGGAGACAAAGATGGCACTTCAGTGTGCGCCAATTATTCGAGGGATAAAGATGTCCAACTTGTTGATTGTATCGAGTACCGATGAAGAGGCTGTACGAGTAATCTTAAAGAGAACCGGGATTATTCATTATCGTTTGCTTCGACAGGATGATAAAACCACTTTCCTGTTATTTCGAAAACTCCAATTAGCAGCATATTTACAAGACCCAAACGTGCAAAGCATATTAAAGGCAAATGATTATGAAGATTTATC
>JAFUPI010000090.1 GCA_017481285.1 Agathobacter sp.
ATTCTTCATCGTTGTTCGGATCGATATATCTCATATAGTACCATGATGAACCTGCAGAACCTGGCATAGTAGATGTCTCACGGATACCTTTTACGCCGTTTGCATCGTACTGTTTCCATTCTGTTGCATTTTCAAGAGGTGCTTTACCGTTCTTACCCTTGTAATCTTCCAGTTCTGGTAAAACAAGTGGTAATTCTTCATCTGGAATAAAGTAAATCTCTCCATCTTCTTTATAAACACATGGAACAGGTTCGCCCCAGTATCTCTGACGGGCAAAAATCCATTCACGGAAATGATAATTTACTTTTCTTCTTGCAACACCCTTATTCTCTAATTTTACTGTGATAGCTTCTTTTGCTTCTTCTACAGTAAGACCTGTGAACTCTTCTGAATTGATTAACTTGCAGCCTTTTCCAAGGTAGTCCTGTTTCTCAAATGCACACTCGGAAACATCACGACCTTCGATAACCTGAATCATGTCGATATTATGAGCAATTGCATATTCGAAGTCACGCTGGTCATGGCTAGGAACCGCCATAACTGCACCTGTACCATAGCTTGCAAGTACGAAGTCACCGATAAAAAGTGGCACTTCTTTGCCATTTACAGGGTTGATTGCGTATAAACCTTTTAATGGACAACCTGATTTTGTCTTATTTAATTCAGTACGGTCCATATCATTTTTCTTCAAGGTTTCGTCAATATATGCTTGAACCTCTTCCTTGTTTTCTACGCGGTCCATAAGGCCTTTAACGATTTCTCCGTCTGGAGCAAGTACCATGAATGTGATACCATAAATGGTTTCGATACAAGTTGTAAAGATTGAGAATTTACCGCCACCAACGATATCAAAATCAACTTCTACACCAGTACTCTTACCAATCCAGTTCTTCTGGATTTCTTTGGTAGAGGTTGGCCAGTCGATTTCTTCTAAACCTTCTAATAATTTCTCAGCGAATGCAGGCTGGTCAATTACCCACTGTTTCATGTTCTTTCTGACAACTGGATAGCCACCACGTTCTGATTTACCGTCGATTACTTCGTCGTTGGACAAAACAGTACCTAATTCCTCACACCAGTTAACTGGCATGTCAACAAGCTTTGCATATCCATCTTCGTATAATTTTTTGAAAATCCACTGGGTCCATTTGTAGAATGATGGGTCAGAAGTTGCAATTACTTTAGACCAGTCATAGTCAAAACCTAATTCTTTCAACTGTTTCGAGAAAGTCTTAATATTCTCCTGTGTAAATCCGTTTGGATGATTACCTGTAGAAACTGCATACTGCTCTGCAGGCAAACCAAATGAATCATAGCCCATTGGATGAAGAACATTGTAGCCCTGCATACGTTTCATACGTGACATAATGTCTGTAGCTGTGTATCCTTCCGGATGGCCAGCGTGAAGACCTACACCTGATGGGTATGGGAACATATCAAGCGCATAGTATTTTGGCTTGCTAAAATCCCAGACATCTGTCTTGAAAGTTTCATTTTCTTCCCAATAGTTCTGCCATTTTTTCTCAATCACTTTATGATTGTAAAGTTCAGCCATTTTAAAATCCTCCTATTTCTTTGGTCCACTATGAAATAAAAAAGTCCTCGCCTCTAACTTACATTAGAGACGAAGACACTAATTCTCCGTGGTACCACTCTATTTCGTATAAAAGTCCATATCCTCATCTGAAAACATGCACCTAAGAAATACGCACTTAAACTCCTTAACGCGGATAAAACGCTTCTTCCTACGCATCGACCATACGACGACTTCAGAAAAAGAACTCCAAGGCGAGTTCAGTTACTTCCACCTATCACCTCACACCAACCGATGACTCTCTGAATGGCTTTCGTACTTACTACTCCTTATCAACGTCATTCTATATTGAACTAATCAACATGATTTATTGTATCATAACAAATCATTTTGTCAACAGTCTATGTCATCATTTTGAATATAAAAGAAAGAGGCTGTCACAAGCTGTGACAGCCTCTCCTTGTATATTTAGACCTTCCCCTAGTCTCTTAACTGGAATCTGCTTACTAATTCATTCATATTCATAGCCTGAGCAGATAATTCTTCACTGGTTGCAGATGATTCCTGAGAAGCAGCTGAGTTAGACTGTACAACTTCTGAAATACGGTTGATACCCTGATCAGCCTGTTCCATAGCCTCTGCCTGCTGAACAGCGATTTCGCTTAACAGCTTAGACTGTTCTGCAATACCTGTAATAGATTCTACTACTTCATCCAATACTTCAGATGTACGTGTTGCTGCTTTATTACCTTCTTCAATTTCATATAAGGTATTTGCAACAAGTGCTCTTGTATCTACTGCAGACTTCGCACTCTGGTCTGCCAAATCACGAATTTCGTCAGCAACTACTGCGAAACCTCTACCCGCTTCACCAGCTCTTGCAGCTTCAATAGAAGCATTGAGTGATAAGAGGTTTGTCTGGCTTGCAATACTTTCAATCTGAGAAATGATATCTTCAATTTTCTTAGAGGTCTCACTGATACGGTTCATTGATTCTACCATGTGAGCCATCTCTTCTCTACTTAACTGAGCTTTTTCTGCACAGTTCTTAGCTTCTTCATATGCACCATCCATCTTACCTGCAGATTCATGGATACCTTCTGAAATAGTTTCCATTGTAGCAAGCATTTCCTGTACAGATGCAGCCTGGTCTGTAGCTCCTTCTGCCAAATCCTGAGATGCCTGTGCCAAGTTATCAGAACCAGCAGATACCTGTTCTGCAGCTTCTCCAACTTCACGTAATGCAGTACTCATATTTCTATTCATGCTACGGATAGCCATAAGAATCTGGTTAAATTCACCAACATACGCATTTTCACAAGTTGTTCTAATACGGAAGTTACCCTTAGACATTTCATCACAAAGGTATGCTAAGTCGTTTACAATTAAGTTTAATTTCTCTGCCATTCCAGCAGCTTCATCCATCATTTCTGAGATTTCATCTCTAGTTGAAACCTCTGGGAATTCAGATGAAATATCGCCAGCAGCAAAATCTTTAAAACGTGAGCCTAATGCATTCAATGGAACTGCAATACCATCTGAAATCTGCTTACTAATTCTAAGTGAAATAATAGATGCCAGTACGATAACTACAATAATCAATGCCAACATTACGATTTCCATAATAGCCAACATATATTCCATTTCTGTAGCTTTCTGTACGTTAATCTGCATCAAGCTATCTAAAGCATTATAAACCTTTGTATATGCTGGACCCATTTCGTTAATTGCTAATGCCTGAGCCTCTGCACTATTACCAGCTTGTCCTAAAGCAATTACCTTATCTTCGATCACATAATATGCATCAATGGCACTTTCAATTTCGGCCATCGCAGCCTTTCCTTCTGGAGTAACCATTGTAGGTTTAATATTATTAATTCTATTCTGAGCATAGCCTCTATACTCTGCATTCTGTGCTACAAGTGATGCAACCTGATCTGCATCATCATAACCGATAATTCCTCGTGTAGCGGAACGACACTGTGAAACCGCTTCCATCAACTGTCCAATTTCACCCTGTGGCAATGCGTAATTGTCCATTGCATTTTTGTAGTTGAGCGAAATAACAAAAACAGAAATAACACCTAATATTGCAGCAATTGTTGCAATACCAAGAACCATAATATAAGATTTCTGTAATCTTTCCTGGATTCTCATATTATTAAAATCGAAGAATCCTTTTTTATTTCCCTTCTGTTTTTTCTCTTTTTTAGCTTTTCCCATAATAGGAATCCCCCTTTGTTCACATTATGACAATATTTTACCATTTAAAGCAATTTTATACAATGGCATTGTGCTTTTTTCGTTTTTTTTCGTAACTTTTTTTGTATAAATAATTATAAAAAAATCCCCGCAGCTATAACCGCGGGGATAAAAATCACTATAAAATTAGTTATTAATAAACTTATCTTCTTCATTATTCCAGCTGTAAAGACTACGAACTTCTTCGCCAACTTTTTCTACTGGATGTTCAGCAGCAAGTTTTCTCATAGCTTTGAAGTGAACCTGACGGCCTGCTGGAGACATATCTAATAAGAAGTCTTTTGCAAATGTACCATCCTGGATATCAGAAAGGATTTTCTTCATAGCTTTCTTAGTATCGTCTGTAATAATCTTTGGTCCTGTGATGTAATCACCATATTCAGCTGTGTTAGAGATAGAATATCTCATGCCAGCGAAACCTGACTGGTAAATTAAGTCAACGATAAGTTTCATTTCATGTACACATTCGAAGTAAGCATTTCTTGGATCATATCCTGCTTCTACTAATGTTTCAAAACCAGCCTGCATAAGTGCACAAACGCCACCACAAAGTACTGCCTGTTCACCGAAAAGGTCTGTTTCTGTTTCTGTACGGAATGTTGTTTCAAGAACACCA
>JAFUPI010000091.1 GCA_017481285.1 Agathobacter sp.
ATTGCTTTCCATGTGAGAAAGGAAGTGGAACATGGGAAAATCGTTAACAGGAAAAGAATTAGGACAAGGCATATCGCAGAGAAAAGATGGGCGATATCAGGCGAGGTTTACAAACCGATTTGGCAAACGTCAGACTATCTATGGAAAGACTATAAACGAAATCCGCCAGAAACTTCGTGCGGAGCAGTATGAGGATGAAAAGCAGATAAATGTAATCACTTCCGATATGACGCTAGATGAGTGGTTTGAAATCTGGATGGAGACTTGTAAGAATAACTGTTGTGATACCACAAGACAGACTTACAGAGTAGCCTACAATCGTATCAAAGCAAGTCTTGGGTGGCGAAAACTAAGTGGTTTAAATCTAATTGTGATGCAACAGGCAATCAACGAATTAAAGTCGGATGCATCGCGAAAGGATACCAAGAAACTCTTAGTGGATATGCTAAACAAGGCGGTGGATTTTGATTTACTGCATAAGAATGTAGCGAAGCAGATAAATACGGTTGTATCAAAAGACAGCAAGCCAGAGGAACCGAGGGTGCTGACAATAGAGGAAACAGATTTGTTTTTGGAAGCAGCATCACACTATCGCTATTTCAATGTATTTAGCCTTGCATTAGAAACTGGTATGCGAATTGGAGAAATCATAGGTCTCAAATGGTCGGATATTGATTTTATGAATCGGACCATATACGTCAATCGAACTTTGGTATATACCAAGTCAGACGATAAGGATAGTCCAAACTTTGGCAAGTGGGGATTTGAATTTCATGAGCCAAAGACCGACAAAGGCAGACGTAAGATACCGATGACTTTGAAAGCGTATCAGATTTTAAAGAGACAGCTACTCTGGAAGCGTGGCGTTGAAGCAAAAGGCTACAAAGCGCCGGAGGGCTATGAGGACTTGGTGTTTACAACAACGAAGAATACACCAATAAGTCCAAGAGACACAACGGTAGTGATGAAATTCATTACAGAACGAATAAGAAAAAAGAGACCAGATTTTGAACCCGTCACACCGCATACACTTAGACACACATTTGCAACAAGGTGCATAGAGAGGGGCATGAACCCAAAGACATTGCAGATTATCTTAGGACATTCTACAATCCAGCTGACAATGAATCTCTATTGTCATGTAACAGACGATATGCTCATATCTGAGATGAGTAAATTCGAAAGTGGAGCAAATGAAAATCCCGAAGGCGTCATACCTATAAATGGTGTCAAAGTGGTGTAATCCATCAATCAAATATCAAAAAATCCTTATTTTCCAAGGAAAATTCCCTGCATTTAACAAAACTTTAACATAAAGCAAACAAATCAAAAACACCTCCCTTGTAAGATAACATCATCAACAGCAAGGGAGGTAAACAAAATGTATTTTGAAATTTTATATTCAATCTATTATATTCTTACATGTTTATTCTAATGAAAACATTTAAGAGAATTACTTATAATTATCCATCAACCTGCACACAATAATGGAAAATATTAGAAAAGCAGGAGGCGGAAAATGAAATCATTGTGGAGTGAAACGACCCAATTGCCAGAACGAGAAACGCTTGTTGCGGATCTCAGAGTTCAGAATGTGGTAATTGGGGCAGGAATAGCAGGAGTTTTGATTGCATATCTTTTACAAGAAAAGGGACAGGAAGTAATTGTCTTAGAGGCAAAAGAAGTTGGTAGCGGACAAACCAAAAACACTACTGCAAAGATTACCAGTCAGCACGGACTCATCTATAATGATCTGATCAAAAATACTGGCATAGAAAGAGCCAGGGGCTATGCCCAGGCGAACGAAAAAGCCATTCATATATATAAAGAAATCATTACAAAAGAAGGAATTGCTTGTCATTTTGAGGAGCTTCCTTCTTTTTTGTATTCTCAAAAAGAAGAGGGGATGCAGAAATTAAAAAAAGAAGCAAAGGCTGCGAAAGCTTTGGGGATAGATGCGGAATATATTCGTGGAGATAAAATCAAGGATTTACCTTATGGAGTTATGGGGGCGGTAAAGTTTGGGGGACAGGCTCAGTTTCATCCATTGGAGTTTATCCAGGAGATTGCCAAAAAGTTGACGATTTATGAACATACGAATGTGTTGGAGGTAGATGAACATTTTGTGATTACAGATAAGCATGTGGTGGTGGCAGATAATATCATATTTGCTACACATTATCCATTTCCGATTGTGCCAGGTTATTACTTCTTGCGACAACATCAAAGCAGGAGTTATGCGATTGCGATAGAGGGAGCAGGTGTTCCAGAAAAGTTGGATGGCATGTATTACGGAATCGATAGAGGATTGTTGTCCTTACGGCATGCGGAAGGAAAGCTTATCGTGGGTGGTGGTTCTCATCGCACAGGAAAGAAGGATAAAATGGGAGGCTTTTGTTATCTTAGAGAACAGATTCAAAGGTATTATCCACAGGCAAAAGAAATGGCATGTTGGGCGGCACAGGATTGTATGCCACATGATAGAATTCCTTTTATCGGGCGGCTTTCTATGAAACATGATAATTGGTACGTTGCCACGGGCTTTCAAAAATGGGGCATGACAACAGCTATGGTTTCCGCAATGATAATCAGCGATATGATTGTAGGAAAGGAGAATCCTTATGTGCATGTGTTTTCGCCGCAGAGATTACTCATTCAAGCTGGATTTAAGAACTTTTTGATTGATGCGTGGGAAAGTATGATTGGACTTTGCTCAGGAGTATTTGCCCAAAAGGAACAGAGATGTACACATATGGGATGCTCACTCCATTGGAATGAAGAGGAGCAGAGTTGGGATTGTGCATGTCATGGGTCTCGTTTTACGAAAGAAGGCGAAACAATAGACAATCCCGCACAGTCTATGATATAATAGGTGTATTATTAGGGGATATCTATCCAAGAGACCGCAAGCCGGTCTGCGGTTGGGGAACCGTTCAGAGGGTAGACTTAAATGTATTTGGGGGAATTACATATGTACTTATTATTCTTATTGGCGTGGATTATTTTTAATGGGAATATCACGTTGGAAATTTTGATTTTCGGCGTTGTTATTGCTGCGGTAGTCCTTGCTTTCATGTGCAAATTTATGGATTACAGTTTGGAAAAAGAAGCAAACGTGTATAAAAAATCCATTTGGTTTCTTGCGTATGTTGTTTTGTTAATTCGTGAAATTATCAAAGCAAATCTGGCGATTATTCCAAGAATTTTAACAGTTGAAGAAGAAATGGACCCAGTTATTGTTAAGTTTAAGACGAGCTTAAAGTCTGACTTTACAAGAATGTTGTTGGCAAATTCCATTACATTGACTCCTGGTACAATTACGGTATCTTTGGAAGATGATGAATATACGATTCATTGTCTGGATACAAGTTTAGCTGAGGGCTTAGAAGATTCTGATTTTGAAAAAGCACTCAAGAAATTAGACGAGGAGGAATAGGATATGGCTTTGGTACAACAGTTTGAATGGATTTTTCATATTATTTTGGTTGTTTTGGCAATCATGCTAGTACTATGCCTGGTTCGTGCGGTTATTGGACCACGTATCGCAGATCGTCTGGTTTCCGTTAATATGATGGGCACCATGATTATGTGTATTATTGTTATTCTTGGTGTCATTATGGATGAAGGCTATTTGGCAGACATAGCATTGATTTATGCTATGATTAGTTTTCTTGCGGTGGTAGTTCTGACAAAGGTATATACAGGAGTGTATCTGGAGCAGAAAGCGAAGAAAGAAAAAGCAGAGAAGGAGGAGAAATAATATGGAAGCATTACGTTTTATTCTGGGAATTGCATTCATTGTTCTGGGACTCCTTGTATTTGTTATTCAGTTAATTGGCGTATTCAAATTTAAATACATATTAAATCGTATGCATGCAGCAGGTATGGGGGATACGATGGGGATTTCTCTGTGCTTGATTGGAACCATGTTTTTATTCGGCTGGGGCTTTACTTCATTAAAAGTAGCACTGATTGTTGCTTTTTTGTGGCTGGCGTCTCCAGTATCGTCTCACTTGATTTCCCGTCTGGAAGTGACTACAAATGAGGATTTAGAAAAGTATTGCAGAATAGAAAAAGAAGAGGAGGAAGCTTAAATGATAAAGATTTTTGAAACCATTTTATTGCTTGGGTTAGTAGTATGTGCCATTGCAGTAAGCTTCTCCAAAAAGCTTTTGAATTCTATTTTGATTTTTATGTCTTACAGCTTGATGATGTCGGTTATTTGGATCCTTTTGGAGTCGCCAGACCTGGCGATTACAGAGGCGGCAGTAGGTGCCGGGGTTACTAGTTTGCTATTCTTTGTGACCCTAAAGAAAATTCATGCTATGGAGGAGGAAAAGAAGAATGAGTAGACAGATTCCACAGGATGAATTAAATAAAAAGAAATCTTACCGTTTTAAACAATGGATGAAGGGCGAAGTAGACCAGTATGTAGGCATCATGGAAATGCAACGCCAGGAAGAAGTGGGCACAAGCGAAAACGAAGTAAAGAAGCACAAAAAGGACCAGGAAAAACTGTTTGCAGATATCTATGATAAAGAACATAACTGGGTTTATAAGGCATTTTTCCGTTTTTATAAATTAGCAGCAGTGGTTTGCTGTATCGCTTTGATTGTGATGCTGGTTGTAACAGTATCGTATCTTCCACCAGTTGGTAATCCGGACAATCCTGCGCACAATGAAGTCGTGGAAAAATATATTGAGGATGGTATGCAGGATACAGGTGCTGTTAATATTGTAGCAGGTATGATTTTGGACTATCGAGCATTTGATACCTTTGGGGAATCTAACGTGTTGTTCATAGCGACTGTAGTTGTTATGCTTTTAATGCGTGACGATAAAAAGAAAAAAGGCGAAGATAGTGCAGATATGAATTATGAACCTGGCTTTGATAAGATTTTGCAGCAGGTTACTTTTATTCTGTTTCCGCTTATTATGATTTTTGGTATTTATGTAGTGGTAAATGGTCATCTGTCACCAGGTGGTGGTTTTTCAGGTGGCGCAATTATGGGAGCGGGCTTGATTCTTTATTTGAATGCATTTGGTGTTGAAAAGATTAGTCGTTTCTTTACAGAAAATACGCATAAATATATTTGTTTTGCAGCATTAAGTTTTTACTGTCTTGCAAAGAGCTATTCCTTCTTTACAGGGGCAAATCATTTAGAAAGCATTATTTCAACTGGTGTACCAGGAATGATTGTTAGTGCAGGTTTGATTTTTCCGTTAAATATTTGTGTAGGATTAGTTGTAGCATGTACGATGTATTCGTTCTATACATTATTCAGAAAGGGAGGTTACTAAAATATGATTGGTATAAATTGGCTCCCTAACTTTGGGGAAGAGGTGGCAATGATTCTTTTTGGAATTGGTTTTGCAAATCTGCTTTTCCAGAAAAACTTAATTAAGAAGATTATTGGATTTAATATTATGGATACCGCGATTTTCTTATTTCTTGCGGAAAAAGGATATATCGTGGGTCGAATAGCTCCTATTGTAGTAGATGGAATTCAAAGTACAGAAAAATATATCAATCCAGTTCCGGGAGGTTTGGTACTGACGGGAATCGTAGTGTCCGTATCAGTTTCAGCGGTTATGTTGTCTTTGACTATGCGTTTATATAAGCGTTATGGAACACTGGATTTGGATGAGATTTCTGCACAGCTCCGAAAGGAGGGAAAATAATGGCATTTGTACAAAACGTTCCATTTTTCTCCATAATGATTTCCATGTTTGCAGGAATCGTATCTTCTATTTTGCCAGCTAAGGCAGCGAGAAGACTAAATATCGTAGCGACAACACTGATTGGTGCGATGTCTGCATGGCTTTTGGTATTTATGCTGCAGTCAGACATGGGATACTATACCTATATGATGGGGCATTTTCCAGCTCCTTGGGGAAATGAAATTCGTGCGGGCGTATTAGAAGCACTGATGGCATTGATATTTTGTATCGTTATGGTTTTATCTCTTATGGGAGGTTTACATAAGCTTGATGAAGAAGTAGAGCCATCAAAAGAGAATTTATATTACATATTGGTGGATTTGCTTTTGGGTTCCCTTTTGGCACTTATTTATACCAATGATATTTTTACCGCGTACGTATTCGTAGAAATCAATACATTAGCTGCCTGCGGGTTGATAGCGATTCGTCAGATTGGACGAACCTTTGAAGCGGCAGTGCGCTATATGATTATGAGTTTGTTAGGTTCCGGTCTGCTTTTGATGGGAATCTGTATGCTTTATGACATGACAGGTCATCTGCTGATGTCAAATATGAAGGAATCCATTGCAATGATTATGGAAGAAGGCACCTATGCTGTGCCAATGTTAGTTACGATTGGACTTATCGTAGTTGGTTTGGCGATTAAGAGTGCACTATTCCCATTCCATGCATGGCTTCCAGATGCCTATGGATATTCTACGGTATCCTCAGCAGCGATGTTATCCAGCTTGGTATCAAAGGGATATATTTTCTTATTGGTTAAAATTTTCTATCGTGTAATCGGACTGGAATATATCGCAGGCAGTCAGGTGCTAAATATTATTTTCTGGTTTGCAATTTGTGGAATGATATTTGGTTCTATGAATGCTATTTGGGAGAAGGATATTCGAAGAATGATTGCGTTTTCTTCCGTAGCACAAATTGGTTATATTTATATGGGATTTGGTTTAGGAACAGAAGCGGGAATGATAGCCAGTGTGTTCCATATGCTGATGCAT
This sequence comes from Agathobacter sp., assembly GCA_017481285.1. Classification (GTDB taxonomy): domain Bacteria; phylum Bacillota; class Clostridia; order Lachnospirales; family Lachnospiraceae; genus Roseburia. The sequence continues at coordinate 6,720 of JAFUPI010000091.1, forward strand.
AGTGCAACGAAATCGCTCTTGTTTATTTCTGCAATTGGTCTTACCGATGCTTCAGGATATAAGAGAGATTTCTTTGAAGTGACTGGTGCAGGATATCGTAACAAGATAGCGGGTGCAGGATTTTTGGTTGGTTCTGTATCTATGGTAGGTGTTCCGATGTTTGCAGGATTTGTTAGCAAGCTGTTGTTTGCAGAAGCGGCGATGGCAGATCCATCTTGGAGAATGTTCCCAGCGATTATCGTATTATCCATTAGTACGATTTTGAATGCAGTATATTTCTTAAAAACAGTTCTTCGTATCTACACGCCAATGCCTGCAGAAGAAGAACGGGCAAAAGGATATGTTCGTATTCCTTGGAAACAGAACAAGGTATATGCAGCAGCTATTATTTTATTTATAGTTTTAAACGTAGTGTTAGGTTGCAATTCCAAACCAATTATTATGATGATTGAAGAGGGATTACGCAACTTCATGTAGAAAAGGGGAAAGTAATGGGTCAATCGGTATTAATTTTATTTGCAATATTTATTCCGATTCTTTTCGGGGTATATATACTTGCAAAGTCAGAATTTAAGACACGAAAGTCGCTGATTGCGACTGCGACAGTGGGGCTGGTAACAACAACTATTTTGTCCCTTAGCATTCTGCTTATTGGGGATATGCAACTCCAATTGTTTGCGATTGGCGAGAATATGAATATCTATTTTCATGCAGATAAAATGGGTCGTATTTTTATGACGATTGTAACGATTGTTCTGCCACTCGTAGGTATTTATGCTTTTGAGTATATGGGGCATTACGAACAGGAACAAAGATTTTTTGGTTTTTATCTGATGGTATACGGGGTATTACTTGCACTTAGCTATGCGGGAAATATTGTGACGTTTTATCTCTTTTATGAGATGATGAGTATTTTTTCTATGCCGCTTGTATTTCACTTTAGAACGAAAGAAGCTGTTATGGCAGGTTTAAAATATTTATTCTATTCATTGAGCGGGGCATACTGCGTTTTGTTTGGAATCTATTTTTTGAATCAATATACGACTAGTTTAAATTTTACAGCAGGTGGAACATTAGATATGTCAAAAGTAGCTGGAAACGAAGGCTTACTTTTGATTGTAGCAATGTGTATGATTGTTGGTTTTGGTGTAAAGGCAGGCATGGTTCCACTTCATGCATGGCTTCCAAATGCACATCCAATCGCACCAGCACCAGCCAGCGCAGCACTCTCAGCCATTATTGTAAAGATGGGTGTATTTGGTGTAATGCGAGTGGTTTATTATCTGTTTGGTGCAGAGTTCCTCCGTGGAACCTGGGTGCAGTATGCATGGATTACGTTAACTTTGATTACGATATTTATGGGATCTATGCTGGCATATCGAGAAAAAGTATTTAAGAAACGTTTGGCATATTCTACTGTTAGTCAGGTTTCCTATATCTTATTTGGGATGGCGCTACTTCAGCCACAGGCACTGACTGGTTCCCTATTACATATTTTATTCCATGCAATTATTAAGTCAGCACTTTTTATGAGCGCAGGTGCAATTATCTACAAATGTGGTGTGGAACGAGTGGATGAAATGCGTGGAATTGGAAAGAAAATGCCAAAGGTTATGTGGTGTTATACCCTTTGTTCTCTGGCATTAATTGGAATTCCGCCAGCAAGTGGTTTTATTAGTAAATGGTTCTTAGCAACAGGTTCTCTGGCAACAGAGCTTCCAGTCATTTCTTGGCTTGGACCAGTGGTGCTCTTGGTGAGTGCTTTGCTTACAGCAGGCTATTTGCTTCCAATTGCCATAGATGGTTTCTTTCCAGGACCAGATTTTGACTATAGATGTTTAGAGAAAAAAGATCCAACGAAACAGATGCTTGTACCTATTATGATATTGGCGGCATTAGCAGTTCTTCTTGGTGTATTCCCTAATTTCTTTGTGGATTACATGAGTGAATTAATTCAGTTGGTATTTTAACGAGGGAGGTGTGATATGAATCAGTACTGGATTTTAATAGCGATTCTCTTACCAATCGTAGGAGGCATATCGGTACGTTTTCTCCCTTACAAAAAGAAGTGGGAGTTACATGTTTTCCTAGAAGCGATCATGATTACCACATCTCTTATTGTCTGGGGATTGATTTTAGGTGGGCCTACCGAAGTGTTCCATGTGGTGCATTTCGTAAATGATTTATCAATCTCTTTCAAAATAGATGGTATGACCATGGTGTTTGCTGGATTGGTTTCGATTTTATGGCCACTGGCAACTTTATATGCTTTTGAATATATGGAGCATCATAAAAGACAGGAAACTTTTTTCATGTTTTACAGCATGGCCTATGGAGTAACACTGGGTATCGCTTTTGCATCAGATATGATGTCCATGTATTTCTTCTATGAATTATTGACTCTGTCTACCGTACCATTGGTAATGCATACTTTGGAAAGAGAAGCGGTGTTGGCAAGTAGAAAGTATCTCTATTATTCCTTGGGTGGTGCAGCATTTGCACTTATGGGAATGGTGTTTTTGATTGTATATGGAGATACCCTGGAGTTTACATTAGGTGGCGTGTTATCAGCAGACAAAGTTGCTGGTCATGAAGATATGTTGCTTTGGATTTATTTATTTGCATTTTTAGGATTCGGTGTAAAAGCAGCCATTTTTCCAGTTTCGGAATGGCTTCCTACAGCGGGGGTTGCACCAACACCTGTTACAGCTTTGCTTCATGCTGTTGCGGTAGTAAAAGCAGGTGTGTTTGCAATTATCAGACTTACTTATTACAGTTTTGGTACTGAGTTTCTTCGTGGAACCTGGGTACAAAACGTAGTAATGGTTTTGGCAATGTTTACCGCTGTATATGGTTGTAGCCGCGCTGTGAAAGAAAGCCATATTAAGAGACGCTTGGCATATTCTACGGTAAGTAATCTGTCCTATATTATTTTTGGTGTGACGATTATGACACCAATGGGATTAGTTGGTGCATTATGCCATCTGGTTTTTCATGCAGTAATGAAGATTTGTTCTTTCATGTGCGCAGGTGCGTTCATGCATCAGACTGGCAAAAAATATGTTTTTGACATGGATGGTTTGGGCTGGAAAATGCCAATTGTGTTCTGCACGTTAACGCTTAGTGGAATGGGACTCATGGGTGTACCAGGACTTGCAGGTTTTGTCAGCAAATGGAATTTGGCCGCGGCAGCAGTTGCTAGTCAAAATCCATTGGCATATTTTGGTATTGTTTGTTTGTTGATTTCGGCACTATTAACTGCAATTTATATGATAAGTATTGCGATGCGTGCCTTTTTCCCACCTTGGGGATTTGATAGAGAGGCTATTGCGGGCGCGACAGACCCAGGTTGGAAGATGTGCTTCCCTATTATGCTGTGTGCATTATTTACTATACTGCTAGGCGTATTCTCATCTCCATTGATTCAGTTCTTTAGAGATGTGGCAGCAGGAATCTATTAGAAAGGGGACGAGGTATGAATATGATAGACATTTTAATATATCTTATGGTGTTTATGCCAATGCTTGGTGCCTTTGTTTCTTATCTAATAGGACGTAAGAGCAAGAAGGCGAGAGATTACTTTGTTGCAGGATTGGCAATTTTGGAATTTGTATTTGCAGTATTACTGGTAGCTGTAGATGTGGGGCATGAAGGATATTTGGTATATGTTCCCGAAGTATGTGGAATGGGTCTGACTTTTACCGTAGATGGGTTCCGCGTACTGTATGCAGCGATTGCCTGTTTTATGTGGATGTGTACTAGTGTGTTCTCGAAGGAATATTTCGCACACTACCGAAATAGAAATCGATATTATTTATTCCAGCTTTTGACATTAGGTGCTACAACAGGAATCTTCCTGTCAGGTGATTTATATACCACATTTATATTTTTTGAGATTATGTCAATTTCCTCTTATGTGTGGGTTGCACATGACGAGACCGGGCCATCGCTAAGAGCGGCAGAAACCTATCTTGCAGTTGCAATTATTGGTGGTTTGACACTTTTGATAGGCTTATTCCTGCTTTACAGTCAAACAGGAACCTTACGTATCAGCGAATTATATGAAGCTTGTCAGGGCAAAAACGTATATCCAGCCTGCCTTTGTATGCTGGTTGGCTTTGGCGCAAAAGCCGGTGCATTTCCACTGCAGATTTGGCTCCCAAAGGCACATCCAGTGGCACCAGCACCAGCCAGTGCGTTGCTTTCCGGAATTCTTACAAAAACAGGTATTTTCGGAGTGCTGGTAATTAGCTGTCAGATTTTATTGCATGATGCAGCCTGGGGCGCATTTATCCTTGTAATTGGTGTGATTACCATGTTCTTAGGTGCACTTTTGGCAGTGTTCTCGATTGATTTCAAGAGAACGCTGGCGTGCTCTTCTGTTTCCCAGATCGGATTTATTCTGGTAGGAGTAGGCATGCAGGGCCTTTTGGGAGAGCATAACGAAATCGCCATTCGTGGCACGATGCTTCACATGGTAAACCACTCTTTATTCAAATTGGTATTATTCATGGCAGCAGGTGTTATTTATATGAACATTCACAAGCTGGATTTGAATGATATTCGTGGCTTCGGTCGAAATAAACCATTGTTGAAATTCATCTATTTAATGGGGGCACTTGGTATCGGTGGCATTCCACTTTTGAGCGGTTATATCAGCAAGACACTTCTGCATGAAAGTATGGTAGAATATATCCATGAAATAGAAGGTGGACATATTTTAAATAGTATTTTCTCACTACATACAATGGAAATTTTTGAATGGATTTTCCTCATCAGCGGTGGTATGACTATTGCTTATATGCTGAAATTATTTGTGGCAGTATTTGTGGAGAAAAACAAAGATGCAGCAGTGCAGGAAAAATATGATGGCATGAAGAAATATATGAAACCTGCCAGTGCAATTGTGTTGACTATGGGTGCAGTGTTGTTTCCAATCTTTGGAATTTTGCCATATGCAACAATGGACGTAATAGCAGATATGAGCGAAGGTTTTATGGGCTGGAATCATGCAGGGCATAGTGTGGATTATTTTACATGGGTAAATCTCAAGGGTAGTGTGATTTCTATTATCATTGGAGTGTTGTTATACTTCGGTATAGTTCGAACACTTCTTATGAAAAAGCAGACAGATGGAAGTCGTGATTATGTCAATAGATGGTGGAAGTATCTTGATTTGGAAGATTATTTCTATCGACCAGTATTACTTCAGTTTTTACCAACAGTGTGTGCTGCACTTTGCTTAGTCATTGACCGATTTACTGATGGTATTGTAGTTATCTTACGTAAGACGATTTATAAGGATAGTTTAATTCATAAAGAAATAGACGAAGGTAACAGTGTGACCTATACACTGGGTAGTTTGTTTAATAAGGGGGCAGCTCTTTTGAACAAAACGGTATGGCGTAGTATGCCGAGAATGACAGATTATAGACACCGTTTTGCCTTAAAGTACGCATCCTTCAAAGAGAATATTGGATTTATTGAAAGAAGCTTGTCCTATGGATTGATTTTGTTCTGCTTAGGTCTATGTGCAGTTTTAATTTATCTTTTGGTTGCAGCTTTTGTGTAAATGAGTTAGGATAAACATATATAAAGAAAAGGGGAAAGTAAAATGGCATTACAAGATGATTTGCGAGCACAGCTGATTAAGCAGTTTGCGGCAGAGGTTGTAGAATTAACAGAACAGAGTGGAAAGAAATTTTATGCCTGTCCAACCTGTAAAAGACCTGTAGTAAAAAGTGATACAAAGTGTCCAGGTTGTCAACAGGCGTTATCGTGGCAGAATATTCACGTGGTAGAACAGGGGCCAACAGGTCCAAAATTTGCGACACTCCGATTTGAGGTGCCTGCAGAATTTACAAAGGGAGATTGTAGAAAATGTCCTCTCTCCTATATTGCTAAGACAAATACAGAAAATGTATATGAATGTCCACTGAATAATCGTGTAAATTGTCCACTTGAAATTGATTAAGAAGTTTAAAAGAAGCCTGTGCTTTGCACAGGCTTCTTTTCCTTTTTGAGGTAAAAAAGTGTATTTTTTCAAGTACTTATGGATAAATTAAGGAATTTTAATAACACAAATCATTGACATAACGAAACTTATCTGTAAAATGGTAATGTACTAAAATTATCCAATTTACAAGAGAGGAGTTATTATGTTAGAGAAATTTTTTAAATTAAAAGAAAATAATACTAACGTAAAGACAGAAGTTATGGGTGGTATTACCACTTTCATGACAATGGCTTACATCTTAGCAGTTAATCCACAGATTCTTTCTGCATCTGGTATGGATTCACAGGCAATCCTTATGGCAACAGCAATTGCTTCCTTCATTGGAACAATGGTTATGGCTCTTTTAGCTAACTATCCATTTGCTTTAGCTCCAGGACTTGGTCTTAATGCATATTTTGCATACACAGTTGTACTTCAGATGGGTTATAGCTGGCAGTTTGCATTATTTGCAGTATTTTTAGAAGGTTTAGTATTCATCGCACTTTCATTAACAAACGTACGTGAAGCTATCTTCAATGCACTTCCATTACAGCTTAAAAAGGGTATCTCTGTAGGTATCGGTTTATTCGTTGCATTTATCGGTTTACAGAATGCAAACCTTGTAGTAGCTAGTGATTCAACAAAGGTTACAATCGTTAACTTTACAGAAAACTTTAACACAGTTGGTATTGGTGCAATCCTTGCAATTATCGGTACACTTCTTATCGTTATTCTTTCTGTTAAGAAAGTAAATGGTGCTATTCTTATTGGTATCATTGCTACATGGTTACTTGGTATCGTATGTGAACTTACAGGTCTTTATAAAGTAACTCCAGATGCTGGTTTCTATTCATTACTTCCAGCATGGTCAGATTTTGACTTAACAGCTATTGGAAAGACATTTGGACAGTGCTTCGCTCCAGAAGCATTTACAAACATGAACTGGTTAGATTTATTCGTAATCATGTGTTCATTCTTAATGGTTGATATGTTTGATACACTTGGTACAGTAATCGGTGTTGCAAACAAAGCAAAAATGCTTGATAAAGACGGAAAACTTCCAAGAGTAAAAGAAGTATTATTAGCAGACGCTGTTGCTACTTCAGCAGGCGCTGTACTCGGTACATCTACAACTACAACTTTCGTAGAGAGTTCAGCAGGTGTATCAGCAGGTGCTAGAACAGGTCTTGCATCTGTAGTAACAGGTGTATTATTCCTTCTTTCTATCTTCCTTTCACCAGTGTTCTGTGCAATCCCAGGATTTGCTACAGCTCCAGCACTCATCTACGTAGGATTCCTTATGATCTCTGCTGTAGTTGAAATCGATATGGAAGATTTATCAGAAGCTATTCCAGCTTACCTTTGTTTAATCGGTATGCCACTTTTCTATAGCATTTCTGAAGGTATCGTATTTGGTGTTGTTTCTTATGTTGTTATTAACGTATGTTGTGGCAAAGCTAAGAAAATCACACCACTTATGTATGTATTAGCAATCTTATTTGTATTGAAATATATTTTCTTATAGAATTGACAAGAACAATGAGGCTGTCGCAAATTTATTTTGTGGCAGCCTTATTTTTATATTTTAAAATACATATACAACGGTATCTGGGTGTGAATTTTAAACCTTGAAGGAAAATGCTATATTTTCTTAAAACATACTTCGTGCTTAAATTTTGTGTCTGGCATAGCTTTTACAATCTGCACCGTTTTGCCCGTGTACAACAGACACCGTACTCCTATTTCTGTTTCTCTAATGCGGGCAGTCTTATAAAGTTGATATTAACATGAGCCATGCAAAAACTCCGCACAAAAGCAGTACGTCAAACAGTTTGCATGGCTCATGACATTTTATAATTCTGCCCACATAAGAGAAACTTCGAAATCCTCGTAAGTGTGTTCTGTTGCACACGGGCAAAACGGTGTAGATTGTAAAACTTTTGACAGACATAATAAATCTGAAAAGCACGAAGTGTGTTTCTTAGAAAATACGCATTTCCCTTAACGTGAGAAATTCGCACCCAGATACCGTTGTATGTGTATTTCAAAACATGAGAAGAGGCTGCCTACAAAATAAATTTGCGACAGCCTCTTTTTGCCTTGTCAATCTAGAAAATATCTAGTAGAATATGTAATAGTGGGGAAAGTGTGCGCAAATGACACAATTTCTGTTGAATGATGCTTTAGAAAATATGAGGAATACGATTATGAAGAAAAAGCTGGCAGCAGTAGGCTTAAGCCTTATGGCACTTTTGTTAATTGCAATACCGCAGATAAATGCTACGGCAGATCAAACTGGAAATAAAGTGGATATAATGTTTTTGCATGATACCCATTCTCATTTAAATACATTTGCTACCGTTGAGGGAACCGAGACGGTTGCCATGGGTGGTTTTTCTCGAATTAAAACATTGATTAATGCACAGAAAGCAGAAAATCCAGATACCTTATTATTAGATGCTGGAGACTTCTCCATGGGAACTCTGGTGCAGGTGGTTTATGAGGAAGAAGCCGCAGAGCTTCGTATGCTTGGGCAGCTTGGCATGGAAGCTACGACACTTGGCAATCATGAATTTGATTACAAGGCAGAAGGACTCGCGAATATGATGAACTCTGCGATTGCAAGTGGAGATACTTTGCCTGCGATGCTTCTTTGTAACATGGACTGGGATGCCATGAAAGCTAAAGGTTTGACCGAAGATCAGCAGTTGATTTGGGACGCCTTTGAAAAATATGGTGTGAAAGATTACATGGTAGTCAACAAAGGCGGTGTGGATATTGCGGTTATCGGTGTGTTCGGAGAGGATGCAGCGGACTGTGTTGCACAGTGTCCAGTGGTTTTCGAAGATCCAGTAGAGGCGGTGAAGGAAACCGTCGCTGATATTAAAGCAAATGAAGATGTGGATATGATTGTCTGCATTTCACATAGTGGAACCTGGGAAGACGAAAACAAATCTGAGGACGAAATCTTAGCGAAAGAAGTTCCAGAAATTGATTTGATTATTAGTGGACATACGCATACTAAGCTGGATACACCTATTAAGCATGGAAATACTTACATCGTTTCCTGTGCAGAATATGGCAAATATTTAGGCGACCTTACCATGACACAAAATGCGGCTGGCCGTTGGAATATTGCAGACTATGATTTGGTTGCGATTACTCCAGATATCGAAGTAGATGCAGAAACTCAGAAGGCAGTAGATAGCTTTATGTCTCTGGTGAACGAAAAGTATTTGGCACAGTTTGGTTATACCAAAGACCAGGTGCTTTGTACCAATGAAGTACCATTTGTACAGCAGTCGGATGTAGAAGATTTACATACGGAACTTAACTTGGGAAGTATTATCGCAGATGCATATAGTTATGCGGTAGACAATGCAGACACAGGAGATGATTCACCTGTTCTGGTTGCAGTTGCGCCAGCAGGTACGATTCGTGATACCTATCCATTAGGAAATATTACAGTAGAAAATGTCTTCAATTCCTTCTCCTTAGGAATTGGCGAAGATGGAATTCCAGGATATCCACTGATTAGTGTTTATTTGACTGGAAAAGAATTGAAATTAGCGGCAGAAATCGATGCAAGTATTTCGGATTTGATGCAGACTGCTCGTTTATATACGGATGGTTTATACTGGCATTACAATCCAAATCGTATGATTTTAAATAAGGTAACAGAGGTTTACATTATTGACCGTGACGGTAATCGTATTGAATTGGAAGATGATAAGCTGTATCGTGTTGTTACGGACTTTTACAGTTCACAGATGCTGGGTGGCGTAACAGATATGTCCTATGGCCTGTTGTCATTGGTTCCAAAATTTAAGGATGGAACTCCAATCGAAAGATACGAAGATGCGGTGATCAAAGTAGATGGCAAAGAATTAAAGGCTTGGCAGGCGATTGCCCAGTACATGGAATCCTTTGCAGATACCAATGGTGACGGAGTTCCAAATGTACCACAAATCTATGCGACCACAGAAGGCAGAAAAGTGGTGGAAGACAGCACTGACATTATGGATTTGATTAAAAATCCAAATATGTTCACTTATATTATTTTAGGTGTAATAGCAGTGCTCATCGTGCTTTTGGTATTATTGTATTTGTGGTTCCGCAAAATCTCTCGTAGATATGGAATCATCACCAAAGTACGTGAGATGAAAACTATTTTCAATAAGATAAAGAAATTAATTAAGAAATTAAAATAGTAATTTAGAATAGAGGCAATAGTAATGGAAAAGATTATTTTAACAGGCGATAGACCAACAGGAAGACTTCACGTAGGTCACTATGTAGGCTCTCTTCGCAGAAGAGTTCAGTTACAGAACTCAGGAGAATTTGACAAAATATTTATTATGATTGCGGACGCACAGGCGTTGACCGACAATTTTGAAAATCCTGAAAAGGTACGTCAGAATATTATCGAAGTTGCGTTAGATTATTTATCTGTTGGATTGGATCCAGCAAAATCTACTTTGTTCATTCAGTCCCAGATTCCTGAATTGACAGAGCTGACCTTCTTTTATTCCAACTTAGTTACCGTATCTCGTTTGCAGAGAAATCCTACGGTAAAAACAGAAATCAAAATGCGTAATTTTGAAACCAGTATTCCAGTTGGTTTCTTTACCTACCCAATCAGCCAGGCGGCAGATATCACAGCATTCAAGGCTACCTGCGTACCTGTTGGAGAAGATCAGCTTCCAATGATTGAGCAGACCAGAGAAATCGTGCGTAAGTTCAATTCCATCTATGACGAAGTATTGGTAGAGCCAGATGTATTACTTCCTGAGAACGCAGCATGCTGTCGTTTGCCAGGTATCGATGGAAAAGCGAAAATGAGTAAATCTCTTGGAAATTGTATCTATCTTTCTGATACAGAAAAAGATGTAAAGACAAAGGTTATGAGCATGTACACAGACCCAACTCATATCCAGATTACAGATCCAGGTCATGTAGAAGGCAACTGTGTATTTACTTATTTGGATGCATTCAGCAACGATGGACATTTTGCAGAATATCTTCCAGAATATGCAAATCTTCAGGAATTGAAAGATCACTATACACGTGGTGGACTTGGCGATGTAAAAATCAAGAAGTTCTTAAATAACGTACTTCAGGAAGAATTGGCTCCAATTCGTGCAAGACGTGCAGAATTTGAGAAAGATATTCCTATGGTTTATGATATCTTGAAACAGGGCAGTGAAAATGCTCGTGCAGTAGCAGCACAGACAATGGACGAAGTAAAACGTGCAATGCGTATTAACTACTTTGAGGATGCAGAATTGATTCGTGCACAGGCAGAGAAATATAGCAGAGCAGAAGACTAATATATGACTTGAATTTTAAGTCGAAGAAGAAGGAGGAAGACCACATGGTAAAGTATTATAGAACCGACGACAGTCGTATCCATGAAGAAGAAAAAATTGATAATGGAGTATGGATTCATATGGTCGACCCGACGGCGGAAGAAACAATGCTTTTGGCGGATTCTTTAGATATCGACGTAGCAGACTTAAGAGCCGCACTCGACGAAGAAGAAAGTTCCCGTATCGAATTGGAAGATGGATACACACTTATCCTGATCGACGTTCCTTCTACAGAGATTCGTCATAAAAAAGTAATGTACACCACAATTCCTTTGGGTATCATTTTGACCCAGGATTTAATCATTACGGTATGTACGGAAGATTTACCAGTGCTTCAGGCATTTATCAATAACCGTGTAAAAGAATTCAGTACAAAGAAAAAACTTCGTTTTGTATATCAGATTCTTTATCGTACCACGGTTGTTTATCAGGGACATCTGCGTACCATTGACAAGAAGCGTACGGAAATCGAAGAACGAATCGAAAACGATACACGAGAAGACGATCTTATCGCTTTGCATGAATTGGAATCTACACTGGTTTACTTTGCCACATCCCTTCGTGCAAACGGCAATGTATTAGACCGTCTCACCCGTTACAAGAGGCTGGAACAGTATCCAGAAGATAAAGAACTTTTGGATGATGTTATCATCGAAAACAAACAGGCGATAGAAATGACCATGATTTATCGTGATATCATAAACGGTACTCGTGAGCTGATGTCATCGGTATTAGATAAGCGACTGAATAACGTTATGAAAACTCTGACATCTATCACCCTTATCATGGCTGTACCTACCGTTATCTCTGGTATTTATGGTATGAACCTTAATTCCGAAGGAATGCCATTTGCAAACTCACCATTTGGATTTGCGATTATTTGCGGATTGATTGTGGTGGTATGTATTTTCATGTTGACGTTCTTGAAAAAGAAGAAAATGTTGTAGTACATTGAACTAAAAAATAGAATAACAGAGTTTATTGAAAATCAAAAAAGAAAACCTCTCATTGCTATAATGTGAAAAACAAATGCAATGGGAGGTTATTTTTATGAGCATAAAAGGTGTTATTTTTGATTTGGATGGAGTGTTAGTTTTTACTGATAAGCTTCATTATCAGGCATGGAAGCAGATGGCAGATAAGATGGGAATCTATTTTGACGAAGAGATAAATAATCGTTTGCGTGGTGTCAGCCGTATGGATAGCCTAGAGATTATTTTGGAAAAATATTATGGTGAGCCATTGACTTTGGAGCAAAAGGAAAACTTAGCAACAGAGAAAAATGATACATACAGAGAGTTATTAAAGACAATGACTAGAGACGATGCTACAGATGAAGTAAGAGAAACCTTAGCAGAGTTAAAGTGTCGTGGATATAAATTGTCACTAGGTTCTTCTAGTAAAAATGCGAAGTTTATTTTAGAGAGAGTAGAACTTTTGGATATGTTTGATGCTATTTCCGATGGAAATAATATAACCAAGTCAAAGCCAGATCCTGAGGTCTTCTTAAAGGGGGCAGAATATCTGGGATTAAATCCAGAGGATTGCCTCGTAGTAGAGGATGCAGAAGCTGGTGTAGAGGCAGGTCTTGCTGGCGGGATGCAGGTGGCGGCGATTGGTGACGCAGTCAACTGTGGAAAAGCGAATTATAATCTGTCGACGTTTGGTGATTTGCTAAAAATTTGTTCATAATATTAGGTCCTGACATAGAGTCAGGACCTTTTTATATATCGTTTAACATGCTAGAACAAAATTCTGTATAGAATAATTTGGCGGCTCCATTGGTCTCGTCTTCAATGTAGTATAAATATTCTGGATAGACTGCAGCTTCATTGGATAGCCCAACCATAAAAGTGTTACCGGAAGTAAGTTTTTTGGCATAGCGAGGAACAATAGCAATTCCTTTTCCAATAGAAACGAGAAAGAGTGCTGAATGTAAATTGCTAGTTTCAATTCGCTTAAGGTTATCGTGGGTATATTTCTTTGCTAATGTCCAGTTTTTAGCATAGGGGCCAAATAATTCATCTGCAAAAGGTACAATAATAGTTTCGCCAGCCAGTTCGCGTAAGGAAAGCTGAGTTTTAGACAGCAAACGATGTCCCGGAGGTACAACTGCAAAGGTGCTATGGTTGTTGATTAGATGCTGATGTATATGTTCCGGAATATGATGATATTCACAAGGTGTGATCAAAAGGTCGTAGCTTGATAAATAATCTTCTGGTGTGCCGTTGGGACACACATCAAAATGAATATCGATATCTGGATGGCGTTCCATAAATCGGCTAATAAATACTTGGATGTGTGAAGCGTAGCTAAATTCCAAAACACATCCAATGCGAATCGTTCCTGCGGTTGCTATATCTGGTAATTGCAGCATTTGCAAGGTGTTGTTGCATTGATTGATAATAGAAGGTGCTTTTTCTGCTAGTTTTCGACCAGAGGGGGTCAGTTTTACTTCATGTGTCGTTCGGACAAAAAGCTTTGTGTCTAATTCTTTTTCTAATTCTTGTATATGTTTTGTCAGAACCGATTGCGTTATATATAAAGATTCTGCAGCTTGACTATAATTTAGAACCTTCGATAGAATCAGAAATTCGTAGAGTCTTTCTGTGGTCATGAGAAGATGCCTCCTTTACAAATTTTAAAAAGTCTTGAACAAAGCCCTTGGCTTCTGGTCGTATATGATCTTTGGAATATAGCAAAGTAGAAGGTGCAGGATAAATAATATCACGAATGGGAACGCTTCTAGTATTTGGCAAATCATTAAATGAATGAAATGGTGTAAGTACCACGCCTTTTCCGATAGGAACCAGTAGCTGATAGAAATTGGCGGAAGTATCGCTTTCGTATATATGATAACGAATCCCTGCATTATTTAAATTTTCGATTTGGAAACTGCGTAATGTGGTTGCGTGGTTTGGATAAAGAATAAAGGTTTCGCCATCTAATTCTTTTAATGAAACGGAAGGTGCATTTACTAGAGGATGAAACTCTGGTAGTAAAACATATTGATGAGCGGAAGCTAATACATGACGGATAATTCCCTCTGGACAGGTATGTGCCATAGTTGGAGCGAAGGCCAAATCAATTAAATTATTTTTTAGACCATTTTCAATAGGGCAATACGTATCGTCTAAAATATCCAACTGAAGGGAAGGGTTATTTTTGCTAACAATATCCAGATAGGGTCCTAAGTAAAATGGGAGACCAAATCCAACTACTAGAATGCGGAGATGTTGAAGCTCCGTAGAGTTGGAATGTCGGATTTCGTCTTTTATGGCTTTTACAGATCGCGTAATAGAAAGAGCATCTGTTAATAATTTGTGTCCAGAAGGGCTCAAGGATAAATGACTAGAATCACGGTGAAACAATTCTGTGTTTAAGCTTTTTTCAAAATTATTTAAACGAGAACTTAAGGTCGCAGGAGAAATATGTAATTCTTCGGCGGCTTTTTTGATACTTAAGTGTTTTGCAATAATCGTAAATTCTTCTAAACGGTTTAAATCCATGATCCCTCCTCATGTAAACTAAAAAATGGAATAATAATTATACTATAGAAACAGAATGTTAAATTGTCAATAACGAAAAGTTGCGAAAATATATGGGGAAATAACGTAAAAAGTTTACAGATAGAACAAAAAAATGGAATAACAGAGGCCGCGATTAATGTGGGAGGATGTAAAGGAAGATGTTAAACTTCAAATATCAAGATGTTCAGTGAATAAATAAGGAGGAGAAATTCATGAAAAAGAAACTTGCTTTATTGTTGTCGGTATTGATGGTTATCGGTATGTTGGCAGCATGTGGAACAAAAACAGATGCGGAAGGCAGCAAGCTTATTGGCGTTTGTATGCAGAACAAATCAAGCTCTATCAACGTTCTTATGGAAGAAGCGTTAAAAGAAACGTTTGAACCAATGGGATACGAAGTACAGGTTGCTTCTGCAGATGACAATGTTACTACACAGTTATCTCAGGTAGAAGGCTTTATTACAATGGGAGCAGAAATGCTTGTTGTACTTCCATGTGAAATTTCAACATTGGAAGATAGCTTAATCGCTGCTAGAGAACAGGGAATCAAGGTTGTTGTTAGTGGTGGTACTGGAGATATCTCAGAAGATGCTTATGATGCAGTTACGTCCGATGACGAATTTATGATTGGTATGTATGTAGCATCAATCGCCAAGACATGGATTGAAGAAAACATGGATCCAAACGGAAAATGGGATGTGGCATTTGTAAACTCTACTATCAGCGATGATTCCAAAGATCGTTGTGCTGGTATCTCTATGATTCTTGAAAAATATTTAAAGAACGTAGATGGCGAATATGTAAACCTTATGGGTGAAGTGGTAAAAGAATCTGAAAAAGTAGAAAATCCAGTTTACTGCGAAATGGTTGCAAGTCGTGTAGAAAAATACGAAGATGCTGTAACTGAAATGGTTATGACAGACAATGCATCTGTAGTATCTGGTATCTTAACAGACAATCCTAATGTCCGTGTATTCCTTGCATATAACTCACTTCTTTCTACAGCAGGAAGCCAGTATATCATGGACCACTATACAGCTGACGAACAGAAAGAATTTGCATTCTTCTCAGGCGGTGTAATGGGTAATGAATATGAATACTTAATTGGTGCTACTTCTGCAGAAGCTGGTACAGCGAGTGTATTCCGTGGCGCGGCTCAGTTCGGTGGCGGTGATGCAGCAGCTACTTTAGCAAAACTTTGTAAGGCAGTTATGACAGGTAAAGTTGGTGTGGATTATGGTAAATCAAATCCAAATACCATCGGTCTTTACTATCCAATCACAGCTGAGCTTAACAATGGTGTAGCAGCATTAGTATGTTTAGAGTCTGAATCACAGATTGCAGCTTATACATACAAAGATATTTTAGCAAACAAAAAGCTTATGACATATTGGGATTCTGTGAATGGATACAATGAAAATATGCAGGAATCAGAAGAAGATGAAGGCAATGCAAATGCTGGAACAACAGATGGTTATACAGCATATACCTGTGAAATTGAAGGTGTAATGGGTAAAGAAACA
>JAFUPI010000092.1 GCA_017481285.1 Agathobacter sp.
AACCCACCTTTCAACTTGAAAGGTTGGTTTAATGAGAACCTTAAAAACGATTCACGCTGGGTGGATTACACAACACCTCCAGAAAGTAATGCCAACTATGCGTGGATATTACACATGCTCTCGCACTTGAAACCTCTTTCAGGTGTAGCCGGATTTTTATTGGCCAATGGTGCTCTTGGAGATACCGATTCGCTGGAAATACGCAAAAAGTTGATTGAGAATGACAAGGTGGAAGCCATTATCATTTTGCCAAGAGAACTTTTTATTACTACAGATATTAGCGTAACCTTTTGGATTCTCAATCAAAATAAGAAAGGCGGTAAATATCATGGCCGCCAACTGAGAAACCGTGAAAATGAGATTCTCTTTATGGACTTACGTCAATGGAATGAGAATCCGGTCAAGGGCGAACAGAAGAAAAAAGTTCAACTTATCACTGAGCAGATTCAACGTGTGGCAGATACATATCATCAATGGCAATCCGAGGGTACAGACGGTAAGAATTTTGCAGAACCAGAATTGTACCGTAGTGTCGGCATTGAGGAAATAGAAGCAAATAACTGGACGTTGGTCCCCAGTAAATACATTGAGTTTATTGACCACGACTTGGAGATTGACTATCCTAAGGAAATGGCTCGCATTCAAAAAGAAATAAAAGAGCTGATGCAGCGAGAAAAAGAGTCGCAAATAATGCTTGCGAAAGCTTTTAAGGGGATTGGTTATGAAATCGAATAGGGACAAGTTTATGAATATGGAAAACCAAAATATAGAGTACAAAGAGAGTTGGCGCGACGAATATCTGAAATGGGTTTGTGGTTTTGCCAATGCGCAGGGTGGAAAACTTTATATTGGTATTGATGATAAAGGAAACGTTTGCGGAGTGGAAAATGCACACCGTCTTTCCGAAGACATTCCCAACAAGATTGTTGCTCTATTAGGTGTTGTGGCAGACGTGAATATACAGAATAGAGATGGCGAGGATTACATAGAAATTGAAGTACTACCAAGCAATGTTCCCATCAGCTATAAGGGCAAATACTATTATCGTTCGGGCAGCACTATGCAGGAACTGAACGGGGTCGCATTGCAACAATTTATACTAAAGAAAATGGGGCGTTCGTGGGACGATATGGTACATGAACGAGCCACAGAGGATGATCTTGACCGAGAAGCCATTGACTTTTTCTTGCGTAAAGGTATTCAAGCAGGACGTATTGACCCATCAGAAATCAATGCACCTACGGCTACCGTGCTGCAGAACTTGAATCTCGTAGATGATGAAGGACATTTGAAAAATGCCGCATTACTATTATTCTGTAAGAAACCGGGGCGTTATTTTACAGGAACGGAGTTTAAGATTGGACGATTTCACTCCAATATCGCCGACTTATTGTCGCAAGAGATGATAGAGTGTAGTATAATACAAATGGCTGATCGTGTTGTGAGGATGCTTAAAGACAAATTCCTCACTATGCCTATCCATTATGAAGGATTACAACGTATAGAGAAACTGGAAATTCCAGAAGATGCTTTGCGTGAGATTCTCTACAATGCCATCTGTCATAAGGATTATTTCGGACCGCAGATACAGATGCGTGTCTGGGATCATCATGTAGAGATTTGGAATGATGGTGAGTTGCCTTCTGCGATTACTCCAGAGAACATCGAGAAGGTACATGCTTCCTATCCGCGTAACAAGAATTTGGCTTTTGCTTTCTACAAAGCTGGATTCATAGAGTCGTGGGGACGTGGTTGGCAGAAGATTTGCGATGGCTTTACTGCCGCAGGGCTACCTAAGCCCACCATTGAATCTGCACAAGGAGGTGTCTTGGTTACATTTCAGAGGAACAATGTAAACCTAAAGATGACAGAAGGCACTTTGATTGGTAGTCAAAATGATTCACAGTCAGATGTGGAGAGAAAAGTGGACAACCACCCAGAACGCATCGCAGAAAACATCGTAGAAAGCATCGTAGAAAAATTATCTGCGATGCGCGGACGTATAGTGAAAATTGTGTGGAAAAACCCCTATTCCTCAGCACAGTCTATTTCTGAAGAGGTAGGCATCGCTCCACGAAATGTGCAGGAGCATCTTCGCAAACTTCAACAACAAGGTATCATCCGCCACATCGGGCCCGATAAGGGTGGTCATTGGGAAATTATAAAGGGGGAATAGCTTATGGAATTGAGGAAATATAAATTGGGAGAATTAATAGAATTATGCGACGAGCGAAATTCTTATGGCTATACCAACTTTTACGGGTTGAATATAAATAAAGAGTTTATGCCGACATGGGCTAATACGGAAGGGCTTGACGAATCGAAGTATAAAGTAGTTCGAAAGAAACGTTTTGTGTTTAGTGGAATGCAGACTGGAAGAGACGAATGTATTCGAATAAGCATGTATAGCGGAGAAGAGCCAATAATCGTATCACCTGCATATACGACTTTTGAAATAGCAAGAGAAGATATTGTTCTTCCAGAATATTTCTTTATGCTTTTTTTATCAAAGGAGAAAGATCGTTTTGGAGCTTTCTGCAGCGATGGAAGTGTTCGTTCAAATTTGGATTGGGAGCATTTCTGCGACTTTGATATTACTCTCCCTTCTATTAAACAGCAGCGTAAATACGTTGATGTTTATTTGGCTCTTCAAAATAATCTTGCTGTCTATCAAAGTAAAGTGGATGAATTGAAACTTGTTTGTGATGGGTACTTAGATAAATTGAAAGTAGAAAATGAAAAATTGAAAATTGGAGATTTCATTGAGCAATACGATAAAA
>JAFUPI010000093.1 GCA_017481285.1 Agathobacter sp.
AGTTTGCATGGCTCATGACATTTTATAATCCTGCCCACATAAGAGAAACTTAGAAATCCTCGTAAGGGTGTCCTTTTGCACACGGACAAAGCGGCGCAGATTGTAAAACTTTTGACAGACAGAATAAATCATACAAGCAAGCAGAGTGCTTCTTAGAAATAAAGCGTTTTTCTTAACCGAGAGAAAATGCACGCAAAATACAGAGACATATATATTTCGAAATATAAAAATAAGGGCGTCGACAAAGTAATATTTGCGACAGCCCTTATTTTTAGCTTTCTTCGTTTAAATCGATTTTGCGTGGTGATAATTTGTGGAACCAGCTCTGCGGAATTCCGAAGCCGAATATGATTCCAAATACGATTGCACCAGCAATTTCTAATGTCTCTAATCCTTTGAATCCTGACATCTGGGTATTCCCAATGAACAAATAATATGCTGTATAGTAGATACCCGCACCAGGTACCAATGGGAAAATTCCAGGTAAGAGATATACGGTCACAGGACTTTTACGTACAACTGCGAATCCGCGGGCAAGGATGGTCAGGCAAAAGGTTGCGACCAGAGATGCCAATACAAGGTGGATGCCCTGTTGTGTCATACCATAATATACTGCCCATCCAAGAGCACCAGTAAGTCCGCAATATACGACTTCTTTCTTTGGTGCAGTAAATAATATTGCAAAAGAGATAGTGGCAAACATCGCCACGATAAATTCTAAAAGAATCATGGTAACAATGCACCTCCTCCCACATAATTGAAAACAGCCATAGGAATAATAATGCCTACAGCGATACATAATGCAGTGAGCAAGGCATCAATCAAATGAATGGTACCAGATAAGTAATCTCCATTATGAAAATCACGAATGGAGGTGGTAAAAGTAATTCCTGGTACTAATGGCATGATGGCACCGATAATGATTTTGTCCTGTAAGACAGGTAATCCGGTCTGCACAACTAGAATACTGCAGGTGGACACAAATGCACTTGTAAATACAAGTTTCAAGAAACGCGAAAATTTGTGTGCGGTTAAATAATTGAGAACCATCTGTTCAAATAAACCAATTAGAAAAGAAAAAGCAAAATCGATTCCGCCGCCCCCAAACATAAAGGTATAGCAGGCACTGCCAAGTCCACAGAAAAAGTACTGGATTTTATTTGTGTAGCTTGGTAAGTTTTTTGCTTTTTTCACACGTTCCCAACCTTCTGCAATCGTACATTTATGGGTGCAGAGATCACGAGTCAGCTGATTTAAGTATGAAATTTTTGATAAATTTACACTACCTAATGGAACGTGACGAATCATACTGCAGGCATCCTCTTTGTCTTCATTGGCACTGGCGAAGATACCATTCGAAAGTACATATACGTCAAAATTTTCTACTTCATAGGCCTTTAAAATATGAATAACCGTATCTTCGATACGATAAATTTCTCCCCCATTTCGCAGCATCACATCTGCGATTTCAACGGCAAGAGACAACACTTCCTTAGTGGTTGCCATAGAAAACTCTCCTTTTTGTTTTACATATATTCAATTTAAGTCCAAACGCACATGGTGTCAATCTTTTTCCATGGAAATCAGGTGTAATTTTATAAATCATCATTTCGTAAATCAGAATTCGTAGAACTGCGACTTTGCGAAATGAAGATTATAAATTTACAGAAATGGTACATACTATACAAAAATGGAGGATTTGGAAGATGAAGATTTATCGATGTGTGATTGGTTGTTTGCTGGTGTTTTTTATTGCAATAGGTGTCTGGTATGTGGTTTCTTGCTACGATGAACAGCGTTCAATAGATAAAGGGACTTTGATTTGGAGGATAGAGGATGTCACAGACCACGGTTTATGTTAAGGCGGCAGGCAACTGCATCGTGTATGACAAAAACATTACATTGGGGGATGTGTTGAAAATAGAATGTACCAATATTGGAATGCGCAGAGCAATTCAGCAAATGGAGTTGTATCGATTTAATCATGAGCATTCGGTGGTGTTTTCAATTCTAAAGGTGATAGAAATCATACATGAAGCATATCCTAATATGCAGGTGGTAAACTGCGGTGAACAGGATTTTATTGTGGAGTATCAAAAAAGTACAGTAAAATCGTCGGTATGGGAAAAACTGAAGTTGTTTTTGATAGCCATCATCGTGTTTTTTGGTTCTGCTTTTACTATTATGACATTTCACATTGATATTGGGATTCAAAAGACGTTCAGCCGCTTCTATGAACAGCTAATGGGAACGACGAAACCCAAGGTTACAGAATTGGAAATATCTTATAGTATTGGTTTGGCGGTAGGAATAATGGTTTTCTTCAATCATTTTAGTAAAAAGAAACTGACGAAGGATCCGACACCAATTGAGGTAGAAATGAAGAAATACAATCAGGATTTAATCAACACAAAGGTGGCAGAGTCGGATGAGAAAGGACATACCATAGATGTTTCTTAAGTCTGTATTTATGATATTTGTGGGGCTATGTGCAGGCATAGGGGTTGCGGCAGGGACCTTTGCATTTCTTCTGGTAATCCGTGTTATCCCACGTATGATACAAAAGGCGAAACTAGAACATAAAGTAATCTATATCGAAAATATCGTTTTCCGAGGAATCATGTTTGGAACGATTCTGTCTTTGTTTTCATGGAAAAAGAAGTGGTTGTTTACTATTTTAGGGAAGACATTGCTTACCATATTTGGTATATCGGCAGGAATATTTGTGGGTTGTCTGGCAGTCGCATTGGCAGAAATCTTAGATACATTTCCGATTTTCTTTCGAAGACTCCATTTGAAGGATGAGATTGGAGAAGTACTGCTTTTTATGATGGCTATGGGAAAAATGATAGGAAGTCTGTTCTATTTTTTGATGGGATATGATACAATCATCCCATAGGAAATGGAGGATGAGAAATGGTACCATCAATTGCGAGACAAAGTGTGATTATCAAATGTAATCAGCAGACTTCTGTACTTTTAGGAAATTATGAATTTTATTACTTGGCGGGGTTGATGAAAAAATTATATCATCTGGAGATAAATGAAGATATGCAGCCAATCGAACTGCTGGAAAGTATTCAATCGAAATTGGATAGTTTATCACCAGCCAACGAGCAGGAAACCTATCTGATTAAGTTAGCAAGGAATTTTAAGCCAGGGGAAACATCAGATGAGCAGATGAAAGAATTATTCCGCTGGGGTGCAACGGAGGAAAAGTTGTGGCAGATGCAAATTTAATGCAGAAAATCTGCAAATAGTGAATACATTTTGTGGAAAGGGACATACCTAAGAGTAAAAAATGATACACAAGGAATTTACATGGAGGTATGGCATGAAAAACGAAAAAATCTCGCCACAGGAGCAACAGCGAAATGAGGCCTACAATGAATATGTCAAGCAGGTCACTCCCACACATAACCTTTGGGCAAATATGTTTAAGGCGTTTTTGCTGGGTGGATTTATTTGTACAGTAGGACAATTTATTGTGAATATAGCGATGAATAACTTTGGATTGGAGCAAAAGGATGCATCTACCTGGTGTAGTTTGATTCTAATTTTAATTAGTATTATTCTTACCAGCTTAAACCTGTATCCATCTTTGGCAAACTGGGGTGGTGCCGGCGCCTTGGTTCCGATTACGGGCTTTGCCAATGGGGTATGTGCTTCGGCAATCGAGTTCAAAAAAGAAGGTCAGGTATTTGGTATCGGCTGCCAAATATTTCGAATTGCAGGACCGGTGATTCTGTATGGGATTTTCAGTAGCTGGGTGCTTGGATTAGGGTATTGGGTATTAAAAATGATGAATATCGTGTAGTTAAAAGGAGTAAATCATCTTCGTGAGGTCACGAAAATGGTCTGCTCCTTTTTCTTTGCAAAAAAATAGTGTAGAATGAAACCAACACTAAATTTTAGCGAGATATATAGTATAGGGACCTATACTGAAAGGAGAATCGTCCAATGACGGATGAAAGAATCGTGGAACTGTATTGGAACAGGGACGAATCTGCAGTGGCAGAAACCCAGTCCAAATACGGCAGATATCTGACCAAAATTGCATACAACATTCTGACAGATATGGAAGATAGTTTGGAAACGGTCAATGATACATATATGTATGCCTGGAAATCTATGCCTCCACATAGACCAAGTGTGCTGTCAACTTTTCTGGCGAAAATTACCCGCCGGGCAGCCATTGATATCCTGCGTAAAAAGAACAGGGACAAACGTGTTCCGTCTGAGTATACATTTTCTTTATCTGAATTGGACGAGTTAGTTTCAAATGGTCGTACTACGGAAGAGCAGATAGAGGTAGAGGAACTGGCAAATGCCATCAATTCCTATCTTAAAACGATTTCTGAAGAGGCCAGACATTTGTTTATTGGCAGATATTATTTTTTGGATTCACTTAAGGACGTAGCGAAGTATTGTGGCATGAGTGAAGCCAAGGCCAAAAGCATGCTCTACCGTACGCGATGTGGTTTGAAAGCTTATCTGGAACAGGAGGGATACTATATATGAGAGAGGAAAATCGAAGTGAAATCATCCACGATGCATTAAATCTGCTGGATGATGAAATGATAGAAGAAGTAGAGAAACTACGTGGTGGCGTAGTGGAGAAAACCATTGGACCAGTCAAAGTGGTGGAAGAAAATCAGAATAAAGAAGTTCAGAAAATGCCTCGTCCTTGGCGTAAATGGACGGCTTTGGCAGCGAGTGTAAGTCTGCTTATCCTTGTTAGCGGAATGTGGTATGGTGGTATTTATGAAGATGCGAATCATTTTAATGAGGGATATCAAGATGCCGAAACAGCACCGCCACCAGTTGGGCAGGATGAGAATATCGGTATGGAAGAAGATGTGCAAGAAGACATTCATGATGCTGTGGTAGATGGTGATGGTGTAAAGCCAGAGAGCGATGTGGAAGATGCGAATATGTCAGGGGCACAAAATAAGGCAGTCACCATTCCGGCCCTCAAGGTAAATCTGAAAAAAGAGGATGACTTAGCTGCTGACATGGTAGGTCTTTTCATCTATGAAGGACGCTGTTATGTACAGACTTGTGAATACATGGCGAAAGATGTAATTGGAGAATATGTATGTACCACGACAGGATTGATTGATGAATGGACCGAAAAAGATGGTTATGTGGAGCTGGCAGGAAGCTTTGCAGCAGATATTTATACAGTGAAAGGTGTAGATTCAGAATTTATGCTATGTACTGTGTATGATGATGGAGTGGTAGAAACCTTTACTCATAACAATGGCATTTCTATCAATCGCGGCAATGAGATTTTGGAATGGTTAGGATTTGAAGTAGGAATGGAGAATTATGCAGTTTTTTGTTCCAAAGGAAATGCATGTGTGAATCTAGTTTCGGAGGAAGCCTTAGATATAGTAGATAAATTTTTTGCGAATTTTTCAGAGAATGAGGCCATATTAAGAAAAGATATTTCAGCAAGTATAAATGATGACGATATCTATCACCTTACGATTGTCACAGAAGAAGGAGTGCCACTTCGTTTTGAGCTTTTGGGAGACAGTTATGTTTCCTATTACGGATTAGACAAGGTTTGCGTAAAGCTTGATACAGAAGTTTATAAAAGGGTAATTACTCTATTAGAAAATTAGAAATGTGGGAGGTGCGAATAGTATGAAATGGAGAAGAAATAAGATTGTTTCTATTGCATTGATTTTTGTGATGTGTCTATCACTAACAGCGTGTAGTGGCGGCAGCGTAGGCAAAGATTTGCCATTGGAAGGCGCCACAGATTTAACAGCAAATAGAAATAAGGATACGATTTACTGTTTTGCGGATACGGTGATTACGGATAAAGACTACGACGAAGCAACGGTAAATGTGGCACTGACTGATTTTGCGGTGAGACTGTTCCAAAAGAATCTTGCAATGGAAGCAGTTGGCGGCGGCAGTTCCAAAAATATTCTGATTTCTCCGACATCCATCATTTCGGCATTGGGAATGACGACCTTTGGGGCAAAGGGAGATACCCTGACCCAGATGGAAAATGTGTTTGGACTAAGCAGAGGACATTTGAATTATTACAATAGCCAGTATTTGATGAATCTTAGCAACGAACTGAAACTGGCAAATTCGATTTGGATGATTGATGATGATAGACTTACTGTAAAAGATGAGTTCCTTCAGTTTAATGAAGAATTTTATGGTGCAGATATCTATAAAACCCCATTTGATGATAAGGCATTGGAAAATATCAACAAATGGGTAGAGTTAAATACAGATGGTATGATTAAGGATATCCTGGATGAAATTCCAAAAGATGCGGTGATGTATTTGATTAATGCATTAGTTTTCGAAGCAGAGTGGGAAGAAAAGTATGATTCTACCCAGATTGCTAAGGGACAGATATTCACTGCTTCAAATGGAGCAGAGCAAAAGGTTGATATGATGTGCTCGAATGAACGACTTTATCTTGAGGATGAAAATGCAAAAGGCTTTGTGAAATATTACAAGGATAGAAACTACGCCTTCGTAGCATTGCTTCCAAATGAGGACACGGATGTTTATAACTATGTGAAAAACTTGTGTGGTGAGCATTTGCAGAATTTATTAGCAAATCCAGTCGAGACAAATGTAGATGTACGTATTCCGCAGTTTTCTTATGAGTATGATATAGAAATGAGTGAGTTATTAGAGGAAATGGGAATGACAGATGCTTTTGAAGGATCAAAAGCAGATTTTACCGATATGGCCACTTCAACCAATGGAAATATTTGGATGAATCGCGTGCTTCATAAGACGTTTATCGAGGTTTCACCAGTTGGCACGAAAGCTGGAGCTGCTACTGTAGTGGAGTGTATGGATGAGTGTGCTACAATTTATGAGGACCAAAAAGAAGTACATTTAAATCGTCCATTTATTTATATGATTATTGATTGCGAAAGTAATCAGCCGGTATTTATTGGAACGGTAAGTATGATATAATAAATAGTTGAAATGTAAAAACCAGGTAAAGTTTCAAATAAGAAATTTTACCTGGTTTTTACTTTGATGTTTTTATGCAAAAACAACGGTTAAGAACCAGTAAAGATGAACCAAACTCCGTTGACGGAAAAAAATTTCAAAGGTACGATTATCATGGATGCGATTTGAGAATTTGTCGATTTTCGCATTTGGAATTTTATTAATTAACCCTTTACATTTAGGAGGAAAAAATGGACATTACTTTAGTTTTTGGCTTATTAGGTGGTCTTGCCCTGTTCCTTTACGGCATGCAGATGATGAGTGACGGATTGGAAAATGCAGCAGGAGACCGAATGGAACGTATTTTAGAGAAACTTACTTCGAACCCTTTTATCGGTGTAGCAGTAGGTGCACTGATTACAGCGGTTATTCAGTCATCATCCGCTACTACAGTTATGGTAGTAGGTTTCGTAAACTCAGGTATGATGACCTTGCAGCAGGCTGTATGGATTATCATGGGTGCTAACATCGGTACTACGATTACAGGTCAGTTGGTAGCACTTGATATTGGTGCGTTTGCTCCAATTATTGCTTTCCTTGGGGTAGCGATGATTGTGTTTATGAAGAATCCTAAGCTTCACCATGTAGGTGCTATCATGGGTGGCTTCGGCATGCTTTTCATCGGTATGGATATGATGGGGGCTGCAATGGAACCATTAAGAGAGTTCCCACCATTTATTGAACTTATGACTACATTTACCAATCCAGTGTTTGGTATTTTAGCAGGTGCTGTGTTTACGGCTATTATTCAGTCTTCATCCGCATCTGTAGGTATTTTACAGACCTTAGCAGCTTCTGGATTAATTCCATTCTCAAGTGCTGTATTCGTATTGTTCGGTATGAACATCGGTACCTGTATTACAGCGGTACTTGCTTCTATTGGAACAAACAGAAGTGCAAAGAGAACTACCATCATTCATTTAATGTTCAATATTATTGGTACAGTTATCTTTACAACCCTTTGCTTGATGTTACCAATCGCAGATATTGTTGGTTCATGGACACCAGGAAGACCAGCGGCACAGCTTGCAAATATGCATACAACATTCAATATTGTTACTACCTGCTTATTGATTCCATTTGGAACAGTTCTTGCAAAGGCGGCTACGAAAATTCTGCCAGATGCTCCAGAAGATGCAAAGACAACTTCTCTTTTGGGAAATCTCAACAAGGAATTTGGTCGTACCAGAACACAGCTTGGTGCTGACATGATTCATATGGATTTACTTCGTCAGGAAGTAGAAAAAATGCTTACTCTTGCAGACCAGAACGTAGAAAAATGCTTCAATGCAGTTTTGAATAACGATCCAGCCCTTGTAAAAGAAGCAGTTGAAACAGAAAAGGTAATTGATACTTTAAATAAAGATATTTCACAGTATATTTCTAAGATTCTGGTAAACAGCAGTAGTGATGCAAATGTAACCAGCTTTGAACAATATTTCGCAATGACTGGAAACATCGAGAGAATCGGTGATCATGCTATGAACATTGGAGAATACTTAGAGACCATCCGAAAGAAAAATATCGAGTTTTCAGAGGGTGCAAAGAAAGAAATCGCAGCAATGCGTGATATTACGCAAAAAGCGATTGACAAAGTACTTCAAAAAGACGAAGATGTAACTGTATGGCTTTCAGAAATCGCTGCTATGGAACAGCAGATTGATGATATGACAAAAAATTACAGAGAACATCACTTACAGCGTATGAGAGAGGGTCGTTGTACAGAAGAAGCATGTATTCTCTACTCAGAACTTTTGACTGATTTTGAACGTATCGGTGACCATGTATTAAACATTGCACAGGCACGTGTAAGAATCGCACAGGATTAATATAGAACTTTTTTGGAGGAAGTAGCTATGACAAAATATAAGCAGATTATAAAGGATTTCATCTTTACTTTGTTTATATTAGTTCTGACCTACTTCCTCAGTTATTATATGCAGTTTGTGTTCGATACAGACACACTGGTTCCTACGCTATTCGTATTAGGCGTGTTCTTTATTTCGTTGTGGACGGAGGGCTATGTATGGGGTGTTATAGCGTCCATGGCGGGGGTTATGCTGGTAAACTTTACCTTTACGGCACCATATTTTGCCATCGACCTGATTACTCCTGTCAATATGTTTGCTGCACTGGTAATGCTTCTCATCGCAATTATGACCAGTACCCTTACCACACAGATTAAACAGCAGGAAAAAATCAAAGCGGAAAGTGAGAAGGAACGTATGCGAGGCAATCTGCTTCGTGCGGTCTCTCATGACCTGCGTACACCATTGACTTCGATTTATGGTTCCAGTTCCGTTATTATAGAAAACTATGATTCACTTAGCAAGGAACGCCAGCTTAAGCTCTTGCGTGAGATTCATGAGGATTCTCAATGGCTGATTCGTATGGTGGAGAATCTATTGTCCGTAACACGAATTGACGGTGCAAATACCCGAGTTGTGAAGAACCCAACCGTTTTGGATGAGCTGATTGATGCTGTAATTGTAAAGTTCAATAAACATCATCCAGAGCAACAGGTAAAGGTTGAACTGCCAGATGAATTTATCAGTATTCCGATGGATCCAATGCTCATCGAACAAGTTTTGATTAATATTTTGGAAAATGCTTTGATTCATGCAGAGGGAATGACAGAGCTACAATTAATCGTTCGTGAAGAAGAAAATAATGCTGTGTTTGAGGTGTTGGATGATGGTTGTGGAATTTCAGAGGAACGATTAGCCAAGATTTTTAGTGGATATGTTGGACGAGAAAATGCACCAACAGATGGAACGCGAAATAATATGGGAATAGGATTGTCTGTTTGTTCGACTATTATCAAAGCCCATGGCGGAGAAATTTATGCAAAAAACAGACCGGAAGGCGGAGCTGTATTTGGCTTTACGCTAGAAATGGAGGAAGAGGATGAGTAACAATAAATATAAGATTCTGGTAATTGAAGATGAGGCAAATATTTGCAACTTGTTGGAAACCAGTCTAACAACGAATGGTTTTCAGGTGGTGTCTGTAGGCACCTGTAGAGATGCGATTACCATGACCTTATCCTATGTGCCAGATCTGGTAATTTTGGATTTAGGTCTTCCAGACAGGGATGGCTTAGAATATATCAAAGAAATTCGTAGAAGTGACGCTACACCTATACTTGTTGTTTCCGCTCGCAGCGATGAAAATGACAAGGTTTTGGCATTGGATTTAGGTGCAAACGATTACATAACCAAGCCATTTGGAAATGCAGAACTTCTTGCAAGAGTTCGTGCAGCACTTCGCAATAGACGTTCTTCTGAAATTGAGAGCGTTTTAGATGGAAAATTCCATTTGCATGATATGGAAATTGATTATGCAAGAAGAATGGTATATATCGCTGGAGAAGAAATTCGTTTAACCAGAACCGAATACAATATTTTGGAGATTTTATCTCAGAATCCGGGAAAAGTACTTACTTATGCGGCAATTATTCGCAAAATCTGGGGCCCAACCGATGATGGCGGTGTTAAAAAACTCCAGGTTAACTTGGCGAACATCCGTAAAAAACTCGGTTCCAAACCAGGGGATAATAAATATATTATCAATGAACTAGGTGTTGGATATCGTATCAGTGAAGAATAAAATCAAAGAACAGAATAAAAAGAGGCTGTCGTAAATATGGATTTGTGGCAGCCTCTTTCTTAGAATTCGAAATAAATATTTCTTTGTGTCGCAGGTGCATTTTCTCTCGGTTAAGAAAAACGTGAATTTCTAAGAAACATGATGTGGGCTCTTATGATATATTCCGTCTGTCATAGGTTTTACAATTTGCAGGATATGTCTGTGTCCATTGCACACAGACATATCCTGCAAATTGTAAAAGCGATGCCAGACAGAAAATTTAAGCCCACATCATGTTTTAAGAAATTTACACGTTTCCCTTAAAGGTTCGAAAATGCACCTGTGACACAAAGAAATATTTTATTTCAAAACAAAATTAAGGCTGCCACAAATCTATATTTGCGACAGCCTTTTTCTTATGGTCTCTGGCCCATACCACCTTCGAGAGTAAGGGTTTCACCAGTCATATATTTGAAATCTGGGTTAGCAAGCTGAACACAAACACGGCCGATTTCCTGTTCTGCATCACCATAGTGACCCATTGGAGGCATATGAACGTTTGCTTTGAATGCTTCTGGATAAGCTTTTTCGAAGCCTTCTAACTGAGCAGTCCAAGCAAGTGGACAAACTACGTTTACATTGATGCCATCTTTACCCCATTCGGTAGCAGCTACACGAGTAAGGCCACGGATACCTTCTTTTGCAGCAGCGTAAGCACACTGTCCGAAGTTACCAAAAAGTCCAGCGCCTGAAGCGAAGTTAATTACAGAGCCCTGTGTTTTGGCAAGGTATGGATAGCAAGCCTGCATGTAGTGGAAGGTTGCATATAATCCAGAATACATAGCTAAGTCAAACTGTTCTACAGTATGATCTGCAAGTGTAACACCTGAAGCAGAAGCCTGAGCGTTATTGATGAGAACGTCAATACGTCCGAATTTGTCAATTGTCTGTTTTACTACGTTTTCTACAACTGCAGTATTGTCAGCGCCAGCACTAACATCAGCCTGAACAGCTAATACTTCGATGCCATAGAGTCTTTCTAATTCTTCTTTTGCATCTTCTAATTTCTGAACGTTACGTCCTGTGATTACTAAATTGCAACCTTCTTTTGCATAAGCAGTTGCGATACCATATCCGATTGAACCACAACGTCCGTCAGAAAGAACTGCTCTACCAGCACCTGTGATGATGGCGGTTTTACCTGTTAAATGTCCCATGTTTAAATTCCTCCTAAAAAGTATATCCCTTGTATCAGCTAAAAATAGCCTGGCATTGTTATTTTTTTAACAATACTAGGTTATTATATATCATTGTTAGATAGAAATTCAAGTGTTTTATGGACTTTTTTAGAGATTTAATCCAAGAGAAGCGATGATTTCATTCTTTGGCATAAATCCAACGGATGTTTTTTCTAATTTGCCATCTTTAAAGAGTAAAAGTGTAGGGATGCTGGCAACACGATACTCCATTGCAAGTTCGTTTTGTTCATCCACATTTACTTTGCCTACCTTTACCTTGCCTTCCAATTCTTCTGCAAGTTCTGCAATCACTGGAGAGAGCATCATGCATGGTCCACACCAGCTCGCCCAGAAATCTACCAATACCGGAATATCACTATTTAATACTTCTGCTTCAAAGTTCTGTTTTGTCAAAATTACTTCTGCCATATCATATTCTCCTTTTATATTTTGGTTTTATAATACCATATCTTGCTTACAAAATATAGTATATCAAAAAAATGGAAAAAGAATGTGACAAAGTCACATTTTGTTGTAGAGAAAGAAGAATGATGATAAGATAAAACATATTTGAGATGAATGAAAACAGGACGGTATGTAAATGAAAGAAAATAAAAATGCAACAAAAAAAAGACTGTATCTAATCGATGAATATCGTGGATTCTGGATTGTGAATATGATAGTGTATCACGGAATCTGGGATTTGGTATATATTTTTGGTCAGAACTGGCAATGGTTTCGTTCCGATTTTGCACACATTTGGCAGCAGTGGGGATGCTGGAGTTTTATTTTTATTTCAGGATTTTGCTGGCAGATGAGTAAGCATAATCTGAAACGAGGTCTGGAAGTGTTTGGGGCAGGGCTGTTGATTACGGTGGTGACACTTATTTTTATGCCGGATTCCCGCGTGATTTTTGGAGTGCTGACCTTGCTTGGTTCGTGCATGCTCCTGATGATTCCGTGTCATGTCCTGTTCCAGAAAATAAATCCGCTTCTGGGAGCAATCGTTAGTTTTGTGATTTTCTTATTTGTGTATCCGGTAAACGATGGATATTTTGGTTTTGCAGGTATGAAAATGGTGGAACTTCCAGAGGTGCTATACAACAGTTTGTTCGGAACCTACCTTGGATTTACGCAGTTAGGATTTTGGTCGACGGATTATTTTTCACTATTTCCTTGGTTTTTTATGTATGCGATAGGATATTTCACCTATAGTTTTTTATTTGTTTCGCCTAAGGAAACTTCCCAAAAGGCTGGAAAACGAAGGGAAAAAACGACTGCTATACTCTCAAAATCTATCTGTCCACCACTCGGCTGGATTGGACGTAATTCTTTGATTATTTATATGCTGCATCAGCCGGTAATATATGGAATCTTATTCTTATGGAATGAGATAAAATAACAGAAATAGCACCTAGTGTTGACAAATGTAAACACTAGGTGCTATAATTTGTTTACAAAAGTAAACAGTTTTTGTAAAAGAGGTGAGAGGTATGGAAAATAATCGTATTAATCTTACAAGTGCAGAATGGAATGTGATGGAATGCTTGTGGGAAAAGGCTTCCATCACAGGACGAGAAGCTACGGATATGTTAGAAGAACGCATGGGCTGGAACCGAAGTACAACTCTGACACTTCTACGACGTTTGGAGGAAAAGGGAGCGATTGCAAGCGATAGTAAAGGCGCGAAAAAGATGTTCCGCCCAATCGTTACTCGTGAAGATGCTGCATTACAGGAAACGGAAGATTTTTTGGATCGCGTATACAATGGCAGCATTAGTCTGATGCTCAGTGCCATGACCAGAAAACAGGCACTTTCGAAAGAAGAGATTGATGAGTTGTATGCCATGCTTAAGGATATGGAAGGAGGGAATTAACTATGATAAACTGGATAATTACTTCTTCATTACTAATTTTGATCGTAATAGCCCTTCGATTTGTTTTAAAGGGCAAAATCAGTCTGCGTCTGCAGTATGGTTTGTGGATTCTTGTTTTGGTTCGCTTATTATACCCATTTTCCATTGGTGAAACAGTCATGAGTATTGGAAACTGGCTGGATTCTGCCTCAGATACCGTAGAGGGGCAGCAAATGGAAGAATTTGTGCAGACACCGCTTCCAAATATGAGTTACGATGCGGCTTATGACCATGTAGCAGATAAATATTACGAACAGGGAATCGATATTGAAGCGATTCCGGAGGCGGAATTTTCAGAGACGATAGAGTATGAAGTGCTGGATACTATGCGTGGCGGACATACACCAGAGGAAATCTTGCAAATGGTATGGATTGCAGGAATGGCAGTGCTGGGGATTTGGTTTGTTGCAACGAATCTGCATTTTTCATGGAAACTCAAAAGGAGCAGAGTGTACTTTGGTACAGCAGGGGAACTCTTAGAGGATGCTGCATTGGAATCTAAATTGACTCCAATGGGAAATCTAATTCCTGTATATCGGGCGGATGTCGTGGAAACGCCATGTTTATATGGGATGATTGCACCTTCCATTTATGTGACGAAAGAGGTTTTGGAAGAGAAAGCGTGCTTGCGACATGTATTGGAGCATGAAAGTACCCATTATCACCACTATGATAATTTTTGGTCGCTATTTCGAGTGGCTTGTCTGATACTTC
>JAFUPI010000094.1 GCA_017481285.1 Agathobacter sp.
ATGTCCGCATTTTGGACAAGTACCTGGATTTTCATGAGCTACTACCATTTCTCCACATTCTGGACAATAATAAGCTGGAATTCTATGTCCCCACCAAAGCTGACGGGAAATACACCAGTCACGGATATTATCTGTCCAGTTGAAATAGGTCTTGTCCATACGTTTTGGAAGGAGTTCGATTTCTCCATTTTTAACACCTTCTACTGCTGGTTTAATCATTTCATCCATTTTTACGAACCACTGCTGTTTAATCATTGGTTCTACTGTGGTGCCACATCTGTCATGTGTACCTACGTTGTGAGAATGTGGAACTACTTTTACGAGAAGTCCCATTTCTTCTAAATCAGCAACTAATGCTTTACGACACTCATATCTGTCCATACCTGCGTATTTGCCAGCAAGAGAATTCATCACAGCGTCGTCACCAATAACAACGATTTCTTCTAAGCCATGACGTTTTCCAACTTCAAAGTCGTTAGGGTCATGTGCTGGTGTAATCTTAACACAGCCTGTACCAAATTCCTTATCTACATAAGAGTCTGCGATAACTGGAATTTCACGTCCTGTTGTAGGAAGTACAAGATTCTTTCCAATGATATCCTGATATCTTTCGTCATCTGGATTTACTGCAACTGCTGTATCACCAAATAAAGTTTCTGGACGTGTAGTAGCGATTTCTACGAAACGACCTTCTTCACCAACTACTGGATAGTTGATATGCCAGAAGAATCCATCCTGTTCTTCATGTTCTACTTCTGCATCTGAAATAGAAGTCTTACAGATTGGGCACCAGTTTACGATACGGGAGCCTTTGTAAATCCATCCTTTTTCATACAATTTGATAAATACATCCTGAACTGCATGGGAGCAGCCTTCGTCCATAGTGAAACGTTCTCTTTCCCAGTCAGCAGAAGAACCAAGCTTTTTAAGCTGTTTGATGATACGTCCGCCGTATTCTTCTTTCCAATCCCAGCATTTTTCCAAAAAGCCTTCACGACCTAAATCTGCCTTATCGATGCCCTGTTCCTTTAAGCTTTCGATAACCTTTACTTCTGTTGCAATAGAAGCATGGTCAGTACCTGGCTGCCAAAGAGCATTATAGCCCTGCATTCTCTTGTAACGGATTAAAATATCCTGCATTGTATTGTCAAGCGCATGTCCCATGTGAAGCTGCCCTGTGATGTTTGGTGGTGGCATCACAATGGTAAATGGCTTTCTGCTACGGTCTACTTCTGCATGGAAATAGCCATTGTCTTCCCATTTCTGATACAATCTGTCTTCAATGTCTTTTGGATCATAAGTCTTGTTCAATTCTTTACTCATTTTCCTTGTCCTTTCTATTTTTCATAATAATTATATTTGAAACTAAAAAACACCCTCTGCACAAAACTGTACAAAGGGCGTGTATAAACGCGGTACCACCTTTTTTCATGTCGGCACAATCTCACATAGTGAATCATGCGAACACCTCATGTCCGTTAACGGGGACGAAGCGGAGGAACTTACTTTGTCACAAAACATACACTGTCTGTCACACGTTCAGTCACTCGGTTCAAAAGCTACCTTCCATAAGTCGATCTTCAAAACACCTTTCAGCCGATGGGCGTTTCTCTCTGGGAAGTCTTGTTATGTACTCCTCTTTCTCATCACCTTTTCTATTTATTACTTCATAAGATAATACTTGCAAAATGCCTATTTGTCAAGCAAATCTATTATTCTTCTGCCAAAGAATCCTCATCATCAGCAATTGCAGCTACCGAAGATGAAATAGTCGATGCCACTACAATAACTACGATAATACAAATTAAAATTATAAAAGCTAAAAACGCAAATAAGAATCCTTCAGGTGTCATAATACTATCTCCTATTTCCCCAAACTATGATATTTGATATTATAGCATACCCTGATTTAAATCGCAAGAATCGTAAGTTTCTTTATTAATATTTTACAATATTCATATTGAGAATACATTATGCATATATTTAGATAAAATACCTGACAGGTAAACCTATGCGTGAAAAGCTAAATAAATTATGGAACCTTACGAAAGATGCAAAAAAAGAAACCAAAGTCGGCATTCAGGCAGTAGCTCTTTTTCTGTGTATTCTTATGGCGATTCACTTAGGAGATACTGCCATTGCAGTAAATAGTACATACGGTGAACGAGAACTGCCTATTTATTCTGTCGCCACCAATGAAAAGAAAATTTCGATCAGTTTCGATGCTGCCTGGGGAGCAGAAGACTTTCCAAAAATTATGGAAATTTTGGATAAGCATAACGTCAAGACTACTTTTTTTATGACTGGTGAATGGGTAGAAAACTATCCAGAATGTGTAAAAACCCTGGTAGAAAAAGGACATGATTTGGGCAACCACAGTGCCACACATCCGGATATGACCACACTATCAAAGGAAGCACAGCGAGAACAGATTATGAAGGTACATAATGCAGTAAAGGAATTAACCGGCTACGAAATGGAACTATTCCGACCACCCTACGGTGCCTACAATAATGATGTCATTCGGACCTGCTATGAAAATGGATACTTTCCAATTCAGTGGGACGTGGATTCTCTCGATTGGAAGGACTATGAACCCGCCCGCATCATTTCCAACGTGTGTAATCACAAGTCTTTGGATTGTGGCTCCATTATCCTTTGTCACAATGGGGCAAAATATACAGCAGATGCATTAGATGAGATGCTAACAAATCTTAAAAATCAAGGCTATGAAATCGTACCGATTTCCGAACTCATCATCCGCGAGAACTTCCATATGGATGTCACTGGACAACAGATAGCGGATTAATGCCATATCACAAAAGTATATTTTTTCAAAAAAGTAAGAATATCCCCTACTTTCTTGATTCATTTAGAAGACTTATGCCAATACAGCGCTAAATGAATCAAGAAAGCAGGGGATATTCGTAATATTTAGAACACCTAATTTACTTTTGAAATAAAATCTAACACGATTTCTATGGACACCACTGCAGCCTGTTCTGCAAAGGTCTGGTAATCCATGGCTCCACCATCACCATCTGAGATAGAACGAAGCACTGCAAATGGCACATTGTTTACGGTACATACGTGACCAATGCTGCCACCTTCCATTTCTGCAGCAATCGCACGGAAGTCATTTTTTACCTGTGCTTTTTTCGCTGGATCATGCATAAATAAGTCACCAGTCGCGATTGGTCCTACGACATAGTTGATGCCTTTTTCCTGCAGACATTCGCCAAGAATTTTTACCATCTTCTCATCTGCTGGGAAATAAATCTGGTTAAGTCCTGAAATAAGTCCAACAGGGTCCCCCAAAGCAGAGGTATCCATATCATGCTGGAATACATCACTGGCAAGAGCCACATCCAATACACTTAAATCTTTGGTAAGAGTACCTGCTACACCGATATTGATAATCATATCTGGAGCAAATTTTAAAATCATAGCTTCTGCACAAATAGCCGCGAATACTTTTCCAACACCACATACAGCAGCTACAACTTCTACATCACCGATATTACCACAAACATAATTTACACCGCTTACAGTTTCTGTGGTCTGATTTTCCAGTGCTTCTTTCAGATTGTCTACTTCCATCTGCATCGCACCAATAACTCCAATTTTCACTGTTCTTTCCTCCTATTTTGCCACGGACGAAATGCCCATTTTTTATTCTGGATAGGAAAACTGCATATTCTCCCAATCATTCAAAACTTCGAGATACTTCGCCGCTTCTTCTTTTGCAAGAGCCAAATCAAGATTTGCATAATTTCCACACTCGATGGCTGAAGCACCGAACACTGGACCCTCGTATGCTAAAATATCTTCTAAAATCTCTATGGTAAGCTCAAACACTTCTACTGGTGCAAGGTCTTTTACCAGGAAATAAAATCCGGTCTGACAGCCCATTGGACCAAAATAAATAACCTTGTCTGCTACAGCGGAATTGCGTGCATAAGTTGCAAACATATGCTCCAAGGAATGCATGGTAGCATTACTCATGTAATTTCCCGCATTTGGTTTTCTGGTACGCAAATCATAGGTGATGACATTGTCATCTTCGCGTGAAATATAAAAACCTGGCTCTAAAATATTGTGATTAATCTGGAAACTTTTGATTCTTTCCATGGTTCCTCCTAGCACATTTTTTCAAACTTATCTAAGTACTCTTCAAATACGTTCAATGCATCATCTACTGGAGCTGGAGTGCTCATATCTACACCTGCTGCTTTTAAGAGGTCGATTGGGTCCTTAGAGCCACCACCGCTTAAGAAATTTTCAATGTAACGGTCTACCGCTGGTTTTCCTTCTTCTAAAATCTTCTTAGAGAATGCAATTGCTGCTGAATATCCTGTTGCATACTGATATACATAGAAGGATGTGTAGAAATGTGGAATACGCATCCATTCATAATCGATTTCTTCGTCTACTACCATATCTGGTCCGTAGTAAAGTACGTTTAAGTCATGATAAATCTGGCAAAGTGCTTCCTTACTCAAATTCTCGCCCTCTGCAAGTTTCTTATGCACGATCATTTCAAACTCAGCAAACATAGCCTGACGGAACAAAGTAGTACGGAACTCTTCCAAATAATGATTTACTAAGTACTTACGCTCTACTTCATTGGTGCAATTTTCCATCATATGATGCATAAGAAGTGCTTCATTACAAGTAGAAGCTACTTCTGCAACGAAAATCAAATAACCTGCCTGATTGATTGGCTGGCATTTATTGGAATAGTAGGTATGCATTGCGTGACCCATTTCATGAGCTAATGTAAACATACTTCCCAAATTATCCTGATGATTCAAAAGCACATAAGGATGTGTGCCGTAAGCACCCCATGAATATGCACCTGAGCGTTTGTTTTCGTTTTCATAAACGTCTACCCAGTCCTTATCCATACCAGCAGAGGCTACACTTACATAATCTTCGCCCATTGGCACTAATGCTTTCTTGACGATTTCCTTCGCCTCATCATATGGATATTTCGTACCTGGATCTTCTACCACTGGTACATAAATATCATACATATGAAGATGGTCTACACCCAAAAGCTTCTTACGGATAGACATATATTTGTGCATTGCTGGAAGATGTTTATGCACGGTTTCAATCAAATTATCATATACGGATTCTGGAATATTACCTGTATCCAAATGCATTGCACGTACGCTTGGATAATTACGCACGCTTGCATAGAAACTTTCTTTCTTAAGCTGTGCCTGGAAAATAGCAGCAACTGTGTTGCCACGTTTTTTATACTGATTATAAACACCACGGAACGCATCCTTACGCAGTCTTCTATCTTTCTCCTGCATAAGCGATACAAAATTGCCATGTGTAATCTGAATATGGTTTCCCTCTACATCTGTCACTGTTGGGAATTTGATATCCGCATTATCAAACATAGAATAAATATTATATGGAGCTACTGCCATATTACCAGCCTGTGCTAATACGCTTTCTACTTCTGCACTTCTGGTATGTGCTTTTCCACGAAGAATTTCACTAATATCTCTACGATATCTTTCTAATTCTGGTTTTTCCTGATAGAACTGTTCAATCAATGCTTCGTCCATAGCCAAAATCTCTGGACCCATAAAAGCAGTTGCGCTCGACATTTCTACAGAAATCGTATCTGCCTTCGCAGAATATCCCTGATATTTGGAAACTGCAGTATCTTCATGGTAACGCTGATTTGCATATACATAAACACGTTCTCCATAATAATTGATTTCATCTAATTTCTGGAAAAATTCATACAGTGTCTCTGCACTATCACTCAAATGTCCCTTGTACTGCTGCAATCCTTTCGCCAATTCAACAACCTTTTGAGCTTCTTCTTCCCAAAGTTCATCGCTTTCAAACATATCCTGCATATTCCATTTGTACTGAGCAGGTATCTCATCACGTTTGCGAAGTTTGTCTTTTCCCATATTATCTTCCCCCATTCTTTCGGATTAGTGACATTTACTTATCAGTCACTATTTGATGTTATTATATCAAAAAAAAGGGGGTTGCACACCCCCTTTTCATAAAATATCTTCAATTCGTAAACTCGCCTTAGAAAATTTGATTTCCCGCCGCCTTTTCTTAGAATTCGAAATAAATATGCCACTGTGTCTTCTAGAAAATTTCTCTCGGTTAAGTAAAACGCGTATTTTCTAAGAAACACTCTGCGGGCTTTTCTGATTTATTCTGTCTGTCAAAAGTTTTACAATCTGCACCACTTTGTCCGTGTGCAAAAGGACACCCTTACGAGGATTTCGAAGTTTCTCTTATGTGGGCAGGATTATAAAATGTCATGAGCCATGCAAACTGTTTGAGGTGCCGCTTGTGCACCGAGTTTTTGCATGGCTCATGTAATATCAACTTTATAAGACTGCCCACATTAGAGAAACAGAAATGGGAGTACGGTGTCTGTTGCACAACGGACAAAGGGGTGCAGATAGTAAAAGCTATGCCAGACATAAAATTTAAGCCCGCAGAGCGTTTCAAGAAAATAAACGCGTTTCCCTTAAAGGTTCGAAATTTCCTAGAAGACACAGCGACATATTTTATTTCAAAAATAATATACGGCGACGGGAAATCAAATTTTCTAAGGTGAGTTTACGAATTGAAATAACTATTTCTTGGCACTAGTCTTCTTTTGGTACAACTAAATCTTCTGCTTCAATCGTTTCACCATCTAAAACCATATTAATTAATGTCTGTGCATGTGTTACCGTATCCTCATCTGGAACCATAACATATGTTTTTAAATTTGGCATCGAATAACAGGTATTACTTTCACCGATGCCAGTTACTGCATATGACTGGACATTCCATGTTGCCATATCATTCAACTGCATCTTAACAACCGCAGCAAGCTCTTCCTGAGCTACATTAAATCGGAAATAGCCACCCATACAATCCAATATCTCATTGTACTTGAGCAACAAGCTTCCCGATGACATCTTTTCAATCATACCCTTAATTACGGCCATCTGATGATTTCCACGTGCACGGTCTCCACCACCAAACTGCTTTCTTTCACGCACGAATGCTAAGGCCTGCTCGCCATTTACTTCATTTGCACCTTTTTGGAAATAGATACCTTCATTTGTAGAATAAAATTCTTTTTCAGAATATACGGTAATTCCACCCAGTGCATCCACCAGTCTTTGGAAACCAACGAAGTTCAACTGTGCATAATATTTGATATCTACATCATAAAAATTGCTTAAGGTATTCATGGAGCACTCTACTCCATATGCACCACAATGTGTCAATTTATCTAAAGCACCATCCTCAGATACAGAGATTGGAACGTAAAAATCACGAGGCGTATTTACCAAAAGAACCTGCTTCGTGGCTGGATTTACAACTGCGAGAATATTTACATCACTGTTTGCACGTGAAGCAATATAGTTTGTATCATGTCCGCTTACATAAATTACAAACGGATCCTGTGTAATATCAAATGGTTTCTCTTCTCTTTCTGCCACCTGAGTTTCACTCGTAACAACACATTCATGCACGCATTTTACTTTATCTAAAATGTCTGCATATCCTTCCTGCTCTTCCATAATATCAAAATATGCAGTACTCAGGATAAATGCATCTTTTTCTTTCGCCAATACGTCATCTACCATTTCAAAGATATCTCTGTATTCTTCTAATTCCAGGTCGCGATCTAATTCATTTTCGATTAACCCAATCGCCTTCTTCGTATTGTTTCTATCATAAGAAAGACTATAGCCGATATCGTAACGTTTTACATCATCCAAGGTTTCTGCCTTGTCATCTACGAGAACGTAAACACCGATAACGAACTCTTCCACTTTCACTTCCTGATCTTCATCGTCCACCAGATTGTCCATGGTTTCTTCGAATTTATTCACCATCTGAATTCCTACGATATCTACCATTACTAATGACAAAGTCAAAAGAACAGCCATCGTACGAATGACATATTTGACAACTTTTTTTGCCTTTGCAGGAACCAAAAAGAAACATACGAAAATAATAAGAAATAAAATAACAACCGCCAAGATAGCCAGCCCTACATATTTCATCGGCAGCATATTCAGTCCCGCCACCTTAATAAATAATCCTGCAGTTGCTAATACTGCAAGTACAAAAATAATCCCTGCGATTATAGGCCAAACTTTACTCTTGTGGTTGTTCATCTTTTTTTCCTCTTATGTACGTGTGTGGTTGATAGTATTTATTCAAAAAATTTCTTACGTGATATGAAATTGTAGTTTGTAACAAGAAGCGTGGACAAAAGCTTTGCAGCTATATAGTAAATTCCAAATACATCTACTGCTACCCACATAATCATCTGATTCAAGAAAAGTCCGATCAGACTCAGAACAAAAAAGATAGATGCTTCTTTTACTTTTCCCATGTCTTCTCTGCCCTGGAATACATATTTCATACTAAGAAAATAATTCACGAAAACAGATAATGTATATGAAAACGCGCAGGCCTGAAAATAGTCCAGACCGAACGCGGTGTTTTCTGTAAGGAACACCATAAAAACATAATCCACCATAAGGCTTGTGATTCCAACTGCTGCGAACTTGCAGTACTGAAGAATCAACGTATTGTTTCTAAACATGATTTTCTCCTATTTCTCGATTTTGTCAAGTACCGGAGATATTATATTCCTTAAAAAAACAAAAAACAATTCCAATTTTTAACAAAATATACATGTATACAAGTATATTTTTGTTGATTTTGACCACAACAAAAGGGCTATTCCATCGAACAGCCCCTGTATATCTATTTATGCAATTATAATTCTTTTGCAGCCATCGCAAGTGCACTTGCAATAACCGCATCCATATCATAATACTTGTATTCGCCAAGGCGTCCACCAAAGATAATGTGTTCTTCTTTGTCTGCCAATTCTTTATACTTGGCATAAAGCGCACCATTCTTCTCGTCGTTGACTGGATAATATGGTTCATCCCCGAGTTTCCATTCAGAACTATACTCGCGGCTGATAACTGTCTTCGGCAAATCATTGCCATTTGCATCCTTGCCAAATTCGAACCACTTATGTTCAATAATACGCGTATATGGCGATTCACTATCGGTATAATTTACCGCTGCATTTCCCTGGAAGTTTGGCTTATCCAAAACCTCTGTTTCAAAGCGTACCGAACGATATTCCAATGTCCCCAGCTTATAATCAAAGTATGCATCAATCGGACCTGTATAAATCACCTTATCTGCCATTGCATCGTATGCATCCTTATCATCAAAGTAATCTACACCCAATTTTACTTCGATACCATCCAAAAGATTTGCAACCATCTTGGTATAACCGCCAACTGGGATACCCTGATATAACGCGTTGAAGTAGTTATTATCAAATGTAAGTCTTACTGGAAGACGCTTGATAATAAAGGAAGGTAACTCGGTACATGGTCTTCCCCATTGTTTCTGGGTATATCCCTTAACCAATTTTTCGTAGATATCTGTACCTACCAAGCTGATAGCCTGCTCTTCCAGATTCTTTGGTTCTGTGATACCCGCTGCTTTTCTTTGTTCTTCAATTTTCGCAGCAGCTTCTTCTGGTGTTACAACACCCCACATTTTATTGAAGGTGTACATGTTAAATGGAAGAGAATAAAGTTCACCTTTATAGTTCGCAACTGGAGAATTGGTAAAACGGTTAAATTCTGCAAAACGTGTAATATAGTCCCAAACTTCTTTGTTATTGGTGTGGAAAATATGCGCTCCATAAATATGCACATGAATGCCTTCTATTTCCTCGGTATAAACATTTCCTGCGATATTTGGACGTTTATCAATCACCAATACCTTTTTACCAGCCTCTTTCGCTTTCTGTGCAAAAACTGCACCATAAAGGC
The DNA here is from genome assembly GCA_017481285.1 of Agathobacter sp. Lineage (GTDB taxonomy): Bacteria > Bacillota > Clostridia > Lachnospirales > Lachnospiraceae > Roseburia. The sequence goes on from JAFUPI010000094.1 coordinate 9,873, forward strand.
CCGCACCAACTACCAGATAATCGTATTTCATTCTATTTCCTCCATTTGTTACTTTAATTTAAAATGCTTGCATCTCCAAGCTCTACTGTAATTCCAATTTTACTGTATTCGTCATTTCCCTGAGGACGAAGAATCACAAACTCTACTTCTTCACCTGCTGGATAATAACTTAATAACTCCTTCAGCTGGCTCATAGTTGCAATCGTAGTTCCTTCAAACTCGATAATAATATCACCCGCTTCAATACCTGCCTTTTGTGCGGCCGAACCAGGAAGTACTGCGTGCACATATGCCCCCAAAGAACTATCTCGTCCCTGAATACCTAAATATCCAGACTGGGATTCATCAATCTTTTCTCCATCAATCATCTTTTCGATGATGAGCATTGCATCATTGATTGGGATTGCATAACCGATTCCCTCGACATCTGTATCCGCATATTTGACAGAATTGATACCGATTACTTCACCTTTAATATTCAGAAGTGCACCACCACTGTTACCAGGGTTGATTGCTGCATCTGTCTGAATCAGGTTATTGTTTACTACCGTAGTACCTGTACTGGAATCCTGTACAGAAACAGAACGTCCTAATGCACTGATAACGCCTGTCGTTACAGACTGTCCATAACCCAAAGCATTTCCAATTGCAATAGCTGGTTCTCCGGCTTCCAATTCCGTAGAATCTCCCAATGATGCAATACGAATTACATTCATGGTATCTGCACTAATATCTTTAATCGCTACCTTAATGACTGCCAAATCCTTGGAGGCAACAGTTCCTTTGATTTCCGCTGCCACGGTAGAGCCATCACTAAACTGCACGGTCAATTCTGTGGCATCTGCCACTACATGATTGTTGGTCGCAATATAAATATACGTGTCATCCTGCTCCACCAGAAATCCTGTGCCGGCACTTTCTGTTTCCTGTGTGTAAGTCTGCCCCCACATTCCCTGGTATTTCACTTCACCTTTATTGCTAATCGCAACAACACTTGGCATAACATTACTTACGATATCCGAAACATCCATAACCGCTACAGTAGTCTGAACATCCGTATTCGTCTGCTGCAAACCACCCGTTGGTCTTTTATCATCGCTATCATCGGCATCATCTTTTAAGTTGTTTCCATCTTTCTCATTCTCTGTTTCTGAGAAAATACCTAGAGATATTCCGCTAAAATGAAGCACTGCACTGCCTGCAACACCTGCTACCAAGCCAAACACCAGAGCAATCGTCACTGTCTTGATCAGAGTTACTCCAAAGCCCGCAAATGGACCTTTCTTTTCTGGTTCTGCCTGTTCTGGATTCTGATATGGGTTATAATTGTATTGATTGTTATTATAATTGTTAAAATTGTTGTCCATTGAAATTCCTCCATCTCATGTTTACATCCCAATTCTACGCGAAAAATGTGTAGAGAATGTGACAAAATCATGAAAGGATTATAAAAAACCTTAAATTTCTATGCCGTTTTTCTGCAACAATTCTCTTGCTGATTCTACGGAATCCACACCTGTTGCATTTTTTACTGGTGCAAATTCTTTTTCTCTATCTACTTCGAAGGATAAGCAATTATCCATTAAGAAAATCATGTCGAGAATTAATGTTTCAAACTTATATGCATTTGGTGTTTCTGGTTTTATTGCAACACCATTTTCGTCCATATATGGAACCTTCTTTTCCACAATATGAAGTGGCATCTGTTTTTTCGAAATTTCAAATAATTTTTCTACGCTGAATAAATAATTTAAAATAACACCAAATCCGTAAAGAAGGGAACCTGCTTCGTTGGTTGCTTCTGCCATTTCTGGAGTAAGTTCGTAATACTCAATAATAGATGGTTTGCCATCTTCTAAGCAAAGTGCACCTACTCTTTCATATGGATCACATTTGCGAACAACTTTAGCACCACTTACACAGCCTGACTGAATCGTAGCACCAACAAATACTGGATCTGCAATCTGCTGAAGTACATTATCTACCGCAAATACATTGAGCCATTCTACGCCTTTTTCCTTCATATCTTCGCCGAGACCAGCTTTTACCAAAGATGCGAACCAGCCACCATTTCCGTTTGGAGACATTGCCAGAGAATCTTCTGCTTCCACTAAAACGTTTCCATCGAAATCTACAGCAGGAACCATTTCCTGAACAAAGAATTTAACAAAATCTTTGTTATAGCCAAAGTAATCATGTTCTGCAAAAAATTCACGGGTCTGTGCATCGTTTTTGTCACTTGTCATAATATACAATGGAACAAAAGCACCTGCTTCCTCTGTAACCTTCTGAAGATTACGGATTAACTGTTCAAAAATATATAAATCTTTGCTAACGCCGATATTATACATTCCCTTTGCTTTATCAAAACCAAGACGTGTACCCTGTCCACCAGCAAGAAGAATCGCACCTACTTTACAGTTTCTAATAGCCTCTAAACCAATTGCTTTAAACTCTTCTTTCTTTGCTTGGATTTCTGGAAGTTCCATAGCACCAAGTGGAGCAAACTCGCCTCGTTTCTGTTCTCTTTCACCAATCAAGTTCAAATAAGACCAATCCATATTATTAATCTGATCCACCAATCTCTGTGGAATATCTTTTCCCACAAGATTCTTCAAATACCTCTGATTTGTCTCATTGATTTTTTCGATAACACTTGCTTTCATTTCTTTCCTCCTAGAAATTTACCTTCTTTTGTATATAGCACAAGGTAGACCAATCATTGCATGACCGGTCTACCAAATTATCTTTAATCTTCTTTTTCTGTATCTTCTGGATCTTTAAACACAGTACCACTTTGTCCTGCTGTATCATTGAAACTATCCACGTTATAGGATGGTGTACCTTCTGTCACACCAGTCTTCTGGATAATCGCATTGCTAATTGCCTGAACAGTCTTAGATGGCTTGTAATCTTTGGTGTCGAAGAGATACTCATGGAGTTGCGCTACATCATCCTCTAGTCCAATCGGAACAATCGCATCTCCAGCCCCCGACAATTGACTGCCCGTCATTTCAAATGGGAATCCGGTCGTCGTACCAATGTTATACTTCTGCACATCTTTTACCAATGCAATAATCTCATCTAAGGTCAAACTTGTAGATATATCATCAAACACTGCATTGCAAATATTCAACAAGGTTGAAAGATTAGCCGTTTTCGCCTTATTCAGCATTGCTTCTAATACAATACGCTGACGGGAAGTACGTTTAAAGTCCGCTCCCGCTGTTTTACGAATACGAGCATAGGTCGTTGCCTGTGTACCTGTTAAAACTTGCTTTCCGCCTTTCGTCAGATATTCCGTTGAAGTACCCAGTACTTCATCTATTTCCCAAAGATATGAGTTAATGTGACGTACTTCCTCATCTGTGATTTCGATTTCAACACCACCTAATGCATCAATCGCTTCTGTAACTGCTGCCCAGTCCACACAAGCATATTCTGTAATGTCCAAATCCAGGTTGGCATTCAACATCTGAACTGCCTGTTTCGCTCCGCCACGTGCATATGCACTGTTGGCCTTGCTGAATTTTCCATCACCAATGCTCAAATAGGTATCACGATATACAGATACCAGTCTAACTTCTTTCGTCTTATTATTGATACTTGCAATCATAATAACATCAGACTGACCATGGTCGTACTCGCCCTGGCTTCTATTATCCAGTCCGAATAAGGCAATATTGGTATAACCTTCTAATGTCTCAAGTGTTTCTTTGTCCAAATCTTCATTAATTCCGGCCTCTGAATTATCAAAGCCTGTATCTACTTCAATTTTGGACCATAACGACCAAACATATAATAAGCCCAATAGCACTAGTAAACACACTATCTCAATACCAAAGATAATCAGTTTGCGTTTCTGCTGCTGTCTCTTCGTTATTTTCTTTTTTTTCTTTGCAACATTTGCATTCTCTGTTGTATGCTTTTTACTTGCCATTTTGCTTTCCTTTCCTACTATGGATATACATCCAGCCTGTTACATAGTCTTGGCGTTCCTGCTCAGACATATTGGTGTAATCCACCATAGACAAGTTGGAGAGTGTCATCTGCTCCAAACCGCACTTATGACACTCTACCACACTTCTTCTCGATACAATTCTCATCCATCCACACTTCGGACAAATGTATACTTTCATCATAATTTCTAGTACTTCCTAAATTTCATTAAAAATTACTCAAACATAGCCATTGTAGCTTTCTTTAAAGCTTCATTCTTCTGATTTGCGTCTTCAAGAGATGTTCCCTTGATGCCGAAATAGAATTTAATCTTTGGTTCTGTTCCTGAAGGACGTACGCAACACCATGCATCATCATTTAATACATAGTAGAATACATTAGAGCTTGGAAGTCCACTTGGAGTAACTTCGACAGTCTTCATATTCTTTCTAGTGCATGCTTTGTAATCGATTACTTCGAGAACTTCATATTCACCGATGGTAGCTGGTACTTCTGTACGAGCTTTTTCCATAAGTGCTGCAATCTGAGCTGCACCATCGATACCTTTAAGTGTAAGAGTTTCGATGTCTTCTTTGTAGTATCCGTATTTTTCGTACATTTCAATCATGCCATCCCAAAGGGTCATGTTCTTTGATTTGTAGTAAGCTGCTACTTCACAAAGCATAACAACTGCTGCTGGAGCATCTTTGTCACGAGCATATGTACCTGGAAGACATCCATAACTTTCTTCCATACCGAATACATAGTTTCCTGTGCCATTTTCTTCCATAAGACGAATCTGTTCACCGATATATTTGAAACCTGTAAGTGTTTCTACATATTTAACATCATAAGCTTTAGCGATAGCTGCACCCATAGCTGTAGAAACAATAGATTCTACAAATACTGGATTTTCTGGCATTGTGCCGTTTGCTGTCTTTTCAGCTAAGATATATTCAGCAATAAGCATAGCTGACATATTTCCTGTAAAGCCTACATATTCACCTGTCTTTGTATCCTTGCAGTATACACCAAGACGGTCAGCATCTGGGTCAGTAGCCATGATAACATCTGCATCTACTTCTTTTGCAAGTTTAAGTGCAAGTTCAAATGCTTTGATATTTTCTGGGTTTGGTGATGGACATGTAGGGAAGTTTCCATCTGGAGTAGCCTGTTCTTCTACTACATAAACCTGTTCAAATCCAAGATCCTTTAATACACGAGTAACAGGGAGTAAACCTGTACCATGAAGTGGTGTGTAAACAATCTTGATGTCCTTAGCCATTTCCTTGATAACTTCTGGATGAATAGATAAATTACGAACTGTTTCGAAATATTTTTCATCAATTGTATCATCAAGAACTACATAAAGGCCTTTATCGATAGCTTCCTGTTTGTCCATAGTTTTAACCATGTCAAAGGAAGTAACTTTCTTAACTTCATCCATAATATTTGTATCATGAGGTGGTGTAACCTGTGCGCCATCTTCCCAGTATACCTTGTATCCATTGTATTCTCTTGGGTTGTGGCTAGCTGTGATAACGATACCAGCTAATGTATTTAACTGACGAACTGCAAATGAGAGCATTGGAACTGGACGTAATTCCTTGAATACGTATGTCTTGATTCCGTTTGCTGCTAAACAAAGAGCAGCTGCATCTTTAAATTCGTCATGCATAAGACGAGAGTCATGTGCGATAACCACACCGCGTTCCTGTCCGCCCTGTGCTACGATGTAGTTTGCCAAGCCCTGTGTAGCCTGACGTACTGTATAAATGTTCATTCTGTTAGTACCAGCACCGATAACCCCACGAAGTCCTGCTGTACCAAATTCAAGTGTGCGATAGAAGCGATCTTCGATCTCTTTTTCATCCCCTGCGATAGCTTTTAATTCTGCTTTGGTGTCCTCATCAAAGTAAGGGTCTGTACACCACTGTTCATAAATTGATTTGTAATCCATAAAATACATCCTCCTGTACAATATTGTCCATTGTTAAACTTTATTGTAGCACATGTAGTCCGTTTTGACAAATATGTTTTCATTAAACTTCTATTCGCAAAGTAAGATTTTCTGCAAATTCCGATTTATCTAAGTGTTGCATCTTTCTATACCCTACGAAATCAAAACAGGAGTA
>JAFUPI010000095.1 GCA_017481285.1 Agathobacter sp.
CTGGCGGAAGAAAATATCAATATCGGTGCTATGCAGCTGTATCGTTCCCAGAGAGGTGCAGACGCGGTTATGGTTATCGAATGTGACAAAGAGGTTCCAGAGGATGTGGTAGGTGCATTAGAAGGCCTGAGCGGAATTGTACGTGTTACATACTTAAGCTTAAAGTAGGAGAGGGAAAATCATGTATAAATCATTAGAAGATATTATTGTAGCAGAGAAAGAGAAAAATCTGCCATTTTGGAAAATCGTGATGCAGGATGACTGTATTGAATTAGATATTTCAGAGGAAGAGTCCTTCCGCAGAATGAAACGTATGTATGAAGTGATGAAAGAGTCTGACAATGCTTATGAGGACAACCTTATGTCACGAAGCGGCTTGGTTGGTACCGATGGGAAGAAGGTTCACGATGCAAGACTTGCAGGCAAATTGGTATGTGGTGATTTCATCGGACGTGTGATTGAACGTGCGATTAAAATGGGAGAATCCAACGCATGTATGAAACGTATCGTTGCTGCTCCAACGGCAGGTTCTTGTGGAGTTATTCCAGCAGTGTTTATTACGGTGCAGGAAGAAAAAGGATATACCGATGATCAGATGACAGAAGCCATGTTTGTAGCAGCTGGTATTGGTGGAGTAATTGCACACCGTGCATTCTTAGCTGGTGCAGCAGGTGGCTGTCAGGCGGAAATTGGCTCCGCATCTTCTATGGCAGCAGGTGCAATTGCGTATTTGAATGGTGCAGATGCAAGCGGTATCGCACATGCGGCAGCGATTGCAATGAAGAATCTGTTGGGACTTGCCTGTGACCCAGTAGCAGGTTTGGTAGAGGTTCCATGTGTCAAACGTAATGTGGTAGGTGCAGTGAATGCTTTGACCTCCTGCGATATGGTTTTGGCAGGCATGATTAGCAAGATTCCACCAGATGAAGTATTTGATGCGATGCGAGCAGTTGGCAGAGCGATGCCAGAAAACGTAAGAGAAACAGGAACAGGAGGGCTTGCAGCTACTCCTACAGGTGTAGAAATGAGAGAACGTATTACCTCATTATAGTTGCTGCAAATCATAAATTTGGAAAATTTTGAACGAATCAACGAACTGAAAAAAGAAAGGCTTCGTGCCAGAAGACGTGAGAGAAGAAAGAAGCTTTTGTGGCATGTTGCACTTTGTTCTGCAGTTGTGATGATTTTTTTATCCATTGCAGCAATCTTTTTAAAGGCTGAGGCCAATGAAAAGGAAGCCAGCAAGGTAGGGGAATTAACCCAAAGAGTGGAAGAAGTACCAGAGATAAGTGCTCAGTTTTTGACAGTAAATGCCTATTCACGTCCGGGAACGAAATTAGAAGAGGTAAAGGGCATTGTGGTGCACTATACTGGAAATCCTGGAACAACAGCACAGCAGAATCGCAATTATTTCGAGGGATTGGCAGAATCGAAAATTACGAAAGCAAGCAGCCATTATATCATCGGCTTGTCTGGAGAAATTATCCAATGCATACCATTGGACGAAATCGCCTATGCATCCAATGAACGTAATGTAGATACCATTGCAATCGAATGCTGTATCGACAATGATGCAGGCAAATTCAATGAGAAAACCTACGATTCTCTGGTTCGTTTGGTGGCATGGCTGGTCGGAGAATATGATTTGAAAATCGATGATATCATACGTCATTATGATGTCACTGGTAAAATGTGTCCGAAATACTTCGTAGAGCATGAAAGTGCCTGGGAAGATTTTAAACTGGACGTAAAAAAATATATAGACGAGAACGGCGTCAAGAAATAAAACGAAAGAGGTAATCTTTTGGAAAAGATTTTAAAGGAATTAGCGGAAAATAATAATATAAGAACCAATCTAAGTGCGCTTCGACAGATGATTAAGGAAGCGGATAAAAAGGCATTGGTTTTGAAACAGGTGAAGAATAAGGAAAGTCTGTTTTTTTCTTTCCTTCAACATGAGGATGCCAAAACCAGAAAGAATGCAGCACTTCTTTTGGGAGATTTGGCATATCAGAATGCGTTAGAGGCATTGTATGAGGCTTATGTGTCGGAAACTACATTGTTTGTAAAAGCATCTTATTTACAGGCGATGGAAGCTCTGGACACAGGGGACAAGCTGTCTGCGTGGAAGGAAGCCTTGGCGAAACTTTTAGAGACAGAACCAGAGCCAGAGAATAAAAAACATGTGGATGAGGAAATCCGAGCTCTTCGAAAACTTGTGATACGAGAAGAGGGGATAAGCCGTCACACACCGGATATCAAAGGTAAGAAGGTAAAGGTCCTTCTGTTTACCAATCGTACTCAAAGAGAAACGATTCGCAGAACCATTGATTGTGGCGTAGCCAGTGTACACCCTTTGGGCGTGCTTGTGGAAACGGAGCAGTTGGGCAAGCTGATGCAGCTTCGTACCTATCGTGAGATGGTATTTCCACTCGATATCGAGGGATATTTGCCAAGCAATCCAGTAGAAGCAGCAAAGATGATTTGGGAAAGCAATGTAATAGAGTTGTTGAACGGTGTTCATAAAGAGGATGGAGCATACTTTTTCCGTATTGAGTGCAAGAGTGCTATGGATTTGGAAAAACGAAGTGTTTTTACCAGAAAGCTTGCGACGGAATTGGAAAGCCTGTCCAAAGGGCAGCTTATCAATTCTACCAGCGATTATGAAGTGGAGCTTCGTCTGATTGCGAACAAGGAAGGCTTGTTTTTCCCTTGCTTGAGACTTTTGACAATAAAAAATCCACGTTTTGATTATCGCAAGAATGCAATCGCTGCATCCATTCATCCTTCTACAGCAGCCTTGATTATGGAACTGTCTAAGGATTATTTGAAGGAAGATGCACAGATTATGGACCCATTCTGTGGAGTGGGCACTATGTTAATTGAGCGAAACAAAAAAGTTCCTGCCAGAGAAATGTATGGTACGGATATTTATGGAGAAGCCATTGCGTTTGCCAGAGAAAATACAGAAGCAGCTGGTATGCGCGTAAACTATATTCATCGTGATTTTATGGATTTTAAGCATGAGTATCTGTTTAATGAAATCGTGACCAATATGCCACTGAGAGGCATGAAAACCAAGCAGGAAATGGATGTATTTTATGGTGCGTTCTTTGAAAAAGCAAAGAAGCATTTGACGAAAGATGCAGTGATTATCATGTATACCAATGAGATTGGTTTTGTGAAAAAACAGCTTCGTCTGCATAAGGAATTTGCACTTTTGCAGGAAACCTGCTTACAGCCAAAGAATGATTTCAATTTATTAATTATGGGGTACAAGGGGTAAACGAATGAGAAAAAATCTCATAGACAAAGAATTACTAGAAAAATTACAAAAACATTTTTGCAGAGCCAATGATGTGTATCTGGCATGTGTGGATAGAGACCGAAATGTACTGACCTCGCATTATGGAAGCGAGGAAGAGCAGGCGTTTTTGAATCAGTATCGTCCGGCAGATGTGGGAGAGAGACTCTTTCAGGCAGTGACGATGAGTCAGGTGGAAACCATCGTGGAAGTGGATATGGACGTACCATTTTTGAAACAGTGTGCGATCATTAATCGTGTAAATGGGTCCGTAGCTATTATCTGGGTAGTGGTTGCCGTAATCGAAGAAAAACTTCCAGCAGACATCCAGGTGCCAGATTGTATATGTAGAACAACAGAGAATCATTTCTATCGTTCTATGGCATTTTTGGAAGCTTTGTCTCGTCAGATATTTATCATCAAAGAGCATGAAATTCATGCACAGGAAGCGATGGAGCAGGCTTTATCAGCAGAAGAGAAATACAAGGCACAGCTGCATCGCAGTGAAGCGATGGCGACAGTGGTTCGCATGATGGAGTCAGAAGAAGATTTTTCACAGATTGTGAACCATGCAGTTCGTGAGGTTTGTGAGGTTTTGGACATCCAGGGTGGATGTTTGATTCAGACAAAGGACGACGGAAAAACAATAGATGCACTGTGTGAATATAGTGCAGAAAAGACCTGGAGCCTTGGAGAAAAAATTCAGGGAAAACCAGTGGCGAAACTGCCATTTTTCGATGGGAAGCCATATATGCTTTCTTCAGATTCCATGATGAGAGAGGATTTGGAAAACTTCTTTATCCGCTATCATTTGTTGGCAGGTGTATTCCAGCCAATCGAGATAAATGACCGTAATGATATGTATTTATGCTTTTATGAGTTCGAAAAAGAACGTACATGGAGTATTGAAGATATCAAGTTTATCAATGATGTGAAACGTGTACTCCAGGGAATTTTGGAGCGTCGTATAGCGAAGACTTCTTTAGCAGGCTCTTTGGCTTCTTTGGAAGCAATTTTAGAAAATGTGGGATGTGCCATTTATGTAGTGGATTACGACAATAAAGAAGTATTATATATGAATCAGTCCTTCCGACAGATGATTGCAAAGGATATGGATAAAAATGGATTGCAGCAGTATTTCTTTGCAACAGAGCAGCCAGAGCGAGCTTTCCCACAAAGAGAAATTCATTTGAAAAAGCATAATATCTGGTTAGATATGAATCAAGTGGAATTAACCTGGATAGACGGAAGAACAGTAAGCCTTGGCACAATTTATGATATTACGGATAAGAAATTATATCAGCAGAAGATAGAAAAACAGATTAGCAATGACAACTTGACGGGGCTCTATAATCGTATGCGTTGTGAGCAGGATTTGGAGCAGTGTATCAAGGATGCAGAGAAAAAAGGCAGCGAAGGTGCATATCTTTGCATTGATTTGGATGATTTCCAGAATATCAATGATGGGCTAGGTCATCAGTATGGTGATACCCTGCTGAAAGCGATTGCCCATAATCTGCCTCGTATTGAAGGAATCGAAAGCAACTGTTACCGTATCAGTGGAGATGAATTTGCGGTAATTGTGCATGGAGATGCATATAAGGAACTGAGCCGTATTTGTAAGGATTTGCGCGAAATTTTCGAACGCCCATGGTTCCTGAAAAATGAAGATTATTACTGTACGATGAGTATGGGCGTGGTTTGTTTCCCAACTGACGGAAATAATGTAGATGATTTGACTAGAAAAGTAGATATGGCACTGCAGACCGCCAAGAAAAAGGGCAAGAACTGTGTAGAATTCTACAATGAAAAGGTAGAAGATACATCGATTTATCGTTTGGATCTGGAGCAGAATATGCGTCGGGCAACCTTGAATTCCTGCAATGAATTTGAGGTTTATTATCAGCCAATTATTGCACATGGAAAAGAAGGAAATCCTTGCTGTGGAGCAGAAGCACTGGTACGTTGGAATTCTACAGAGCTGGGCTTTATCCCGCCAAGTGATTTCATTCCATTGGCAGAATATTTAGGATTAATCAATCCAATCGGTGAGCATGTGTTATATGAAGCAGTGAAACGCTGCAAGTATTGGAACGACTGCGGACATCCAGATTATAAAGTGAATGTCAATATATCAGTCATTCAGCTTCTTCAGCCAGATTTTGTGGCGAAGGTAAAACAGGTGCTGGATCGTGTGAAAATCAATCCAAAGAACGTAACCTTAGAAGTAACCGAGAGCCTTGCCATCAATGATATGAGTCGTATGAAGAAGGTGCTCGGAAATCTGAAGGCTTTAGGTGTATGCGTAGCCCTGGATGATTTCGGAACGGGTTATTCTTCTTTGAATCATGTAAGAGAAATGCCAATTGATGTAATTAAGATTGACAAATGTTTTGTAGATAATCTTTCAGAAGATGAATTTGCAGGTGCATTTGTTAAGATGGTTTCTGAATTAGCCAAAACGATTGGTGTACAGGTATGCGTAGAAGGTGTGGAGCAGCGTAAGCAGTTGGAAGTACTGAAAGATATGAACGTAGACATGGTTCAGGGCTACTACTACGGCAAACCAATGCCTGTAAATGAGTTTGAAAAAATTTATTTATAAAAAATGAAATTTCCTATTGACAATAGAAAAATCATTTGCTATTATAATCAAGTCGCTGCGAGAAATCGTAGCGCTCATGCGGAAGTGCTGGAATTGGCAGACAGGCAAGACTAAGGATCTTGTGTTTGTATAGACGTGTGGGTTCAAGTCCCATCTTCCGCATTAACCTTTTAAGAAAAAGCCTTGATTTTCAAGGCTTTTTTCTTTTGTCTGTATGAAATTTTTTTGTTACACTTTGTTACACCGCTTTTGAACTGAAAACTTTGGCAAATACATCCGCTTTATCTGTAAGTGGTGTAACAGAATGAATATAATATTTCTGTGTTGTAGAAATATCTTTATGACCTGCAAAGTCAGAAATCATTCTGTCTGGTAAAAGTTGGCTATCATGTAATTCCGAAATACAAGTTTTACGAATGGCATGATTTCCGCTAGGCTTACCAGAGATAATAAAGCGGTCTTTTTCATTTCTTACGCCGTTACATCTGCGAAGTACATTATTCACAGCATATTCATGCATTCTTACGCCAGACTTACTAAGAAAAATATAATCTTCATCACTTCGTCCATTGGCTTTGTTTTCATCAAGTGCCATTTTAATATACTTTTTGGCGTCTGGTGTTAAAACCAAAGTTCTAATGCCTGCGTCTGTCTTTGGGTGTTGTACTACTTTGTAGCCATCACGGATAATTTTACCATTTTTATCTTTGGTGTAGTTTTTGCTTTCTGCTCTGCAAATGTGAATGGTATCTTCTTTAATATCACATTCGCGAAGTGCTACAAGTTCTCCAACTCGTAGAGCAAGATTGAAGTTTAAACAGATTGCTAAATAAGCGGTGTTTTTCGTTTTTTCAAATTGTGCAAGTGCTTCTTTGATAACTTCGCCTTTTGTGTCACTAGAATAAATGATTTCTTCTTCTGGCTTTGCTTTTGCTTCAAAGAAAACATTTTTTGAAGGCATAGCAATTTGGCGTGGTAGATTTATCTGCACAATATTGTGACTAATGCAGTAATCATAGAGTTGGTTCATTAAACCTTTGACTTCTACATATTTCTTTTTAGTAAGATTTCTTTCATCAATCAGTTTCAAAAGCCAATCCGATAAATCGCCAACTGTTATTTTTGAAAGTTCTAATTTGATAATGGTGCTGTCTTTATAGTAGGTGTTCCAAACCCATTGTAATTTATTGGCTGTACCTTTTTCCGAAGATAAATATTTATATTCAAGAAATTTAGGATAAATAGTTGCCATTGTTATCTTGTCTGTTTCTTCCTTTGCTTTGTAAAAATCAACTATGAAGTTTTC
>JAFUPI010000096.1 GCA_017481285.1 Agathobacter sp.
AAGGACACCCTTACGAGGATTTCTAAGTTTCTCTTATGTGGGCAGGATTATAAAATATCATGAGCCATGCAAACTGTCTGAGGTGCCGCACTTGCACCGAGTTTTTGCATGGCTCATGTAATATCAACTTTATAAGACTGCCCACATTAGAGAAACAGAAATGGGAGTACGGTGTCTGTTGCACAACGGACAAAGCGGTGCAGATAGTAAAAGCTATGCCAGGCACAAAACTTAAGCAAGCAGAGTGCTTCAAGAAATAATAGCGTTTCCCTTAAAAGTTCAAAAATGCACACAAAATACAGAGACATGTTTATTTCAAGACATGAAGAAAGGGCGTCGACAAATTATATTTGCGACAGCCCTTTTAAATCACGTATTATTTCATTTTCTTTACCAGCTCTCGTAGCTTTGCAATATCCTCGTTGGTCACATCCCAGCCAAAATCAATCTGAAGAATTCTATCTTCATAACATACAATGAATTCATTTTCTGGCTCGTTTTCGAAATCATGGTCACAATATACTTCTATCGCACCCCATTGTGGCATATCTACTTTTTTATACCCTTGGTAGCCTTGTAGTTCTGGATATTTTTCATCATAATCATTCTCACTTAATAATTCATTTTTGCAAAAATCATAGAGGAATGGTGTCTTGATTACGAGAATAGTGTAATCCATCATCAAACTCTCCGCTACGCTTTCATCCTCTTCCCATTTTTCTCGCTGATATCCTTCTTCGAAAGATAGGAACATAGAGTTACTTCTGCGGTAAGATTCTACTAAATTCTCCTCATCTACCTCTCGCAAATCACTAAGTTCCAATGACATTTCCTCATCTCTTCCGAAAATAAAATCTATATTCTTTGCAACAGAGACAAATACCGCCACCGTCATTCCAACTGCTGCTACAATCGTCAACATCACGATAATGATTCGATTCCATTTTGCAGATACTTTCATTTTCTTAAGCAATCTGGAAATACCCAATGGTACACCAACCAGCATCGTAGTCCAAACTATTATAAAAATGCCAACGCCGTTACCAACATAATCCGCCAATGCAAGCACACTGAAAAACAAGCTCGCAAAAGCAATTCCCAAATAGGTCATACGAAATCCTTTGATAGACTTTGGCAAATATAAATATTGCTCTTCGTCAGCAATTCGCTTTGCTTTTTGGTACCATACATAATAATTTACAATTTCTGTACCGCATCCAAGTCCCAATGCAATCCATGTCAGTACCAGACAAATATTATAGCCTGCCCCCAACCACTGAATAGGGTTGATGACGAACTGCATCACCTGTATAGCCAACTGTAACAAGGAATTCACAAAAAGAATCCCATACACCATAACGATATTGGTCTTCATCGTCTCATGAATATTTTTTACCTGAATCCAAGCTTCTGTCTCGATAGGAACTGGATTCGCTTCTTCGTTACAGAAAACCTGCATCTGTCCCACTTCTGCTACAAGCTTCCAGCCAGTCTTCTCGCAGAACTCTCGCATCATCACCAAACTTTCGGATGGCTCTGGCTCCAATGCATTTGTCTTAGGGAAAAACACAATCGAATAGTGTACCTGCTTTGGTTCGGACTCTTCATAGGTCCAGAAAAATGTCCCCGCCTTTTTCAACCGCCAACCTTCCGCAGCATTTTTCTCCAAACGCTTCTCTAAATCTGGAAATTCCAATAGAGAATACATCGTCATCTCTCTTCTTGTCTTCATTATGCTTCCTCCTCTCCCATAAATTTCAAGTAATCCTGTGCCTGAGCACGGATTCTCTGGTATTCATTGTCCAACATTTCCTGGCCTTTTGGTGTCAAAACATAACTTCTGCGACGACCTTCTACCTTGGTCTCGCGAATCATGCCCTCCTCTAGAAACTGCTCCAACAAATTGTATAGTGTTCCTGAACCTACACTCACACGCCCCTCTGTCATCGCTGGCACCCTGTCCAAAATATCCATGCCGTAACACTCATTTCTGAGACAAAGTAATATATAAAACATCTGCTCTGTTAATGTATGAAATTTCGCCCTTGGCATTCGAACGCCTCCTTTATTCTCGATTATCGAGTTTTCTTAATAAAATTATATTCTCGATATTCGAGTTTGTCAATATCGAATATCGAGAATATGCATTTGATTATTATAAAAACTGCGTAACTCAAAAAGAAATTTCTGTAAAAATAAGAAATGGACTATATTATATATTAAATGAACACCTTTAGCGGGCCGTCGTTACTTATATGAGCAACGATGCAAATCGATGCGAATTTAGTAACGCGACGAGCACGCGAAGAGCGAAAGTCGTGTGTGAATTTAATATATAATATAGTCCATTTCGTAGTATTTAAATAAACCTACTTTTTAAGTTACGCCAACATAATCTTTATAATCTCTTTATCTGTTCCAGCCATACCATCTCTTGCAAGCTTACCTACATTTGCGATGGTATTCTCTACGCCCTTGGTGATGATACCGTCGCCACCATAGAACTGCTGGCCGTTTTTGTACATCTCATAGCCAAGGATACCACTTTCCACCGCCATGGCAATTTTTGCTGCACAGGAGGATTTCGCTCCATCACAAATCGTTCCAGAAAGAATCGCCAGAGAATTCACAATGGTATGTGCCACTTCCTTAAAACCACCGCCATAGAGATATGCGATACCTGCACCAGCACCACAACCAGCACTGATAGCACCACAGTAAGCGGAAAGACAGCCGATACCGGTTTTCAAATGAGTCGTAATCAAATCCGACAAAACTAATGCACGAAGCATTTCCTCTTCTGATTTACCTAATTCTCTCGCATAAATAACCACTGGAATTGAAGCTGTCATTCCCTGATTTCCGCTACCGGAAATGATACAAACGGGGAGTTCACAGCCATTCATACGTGCATCGGAACCTGCTGCTGCAAAAGCTCTCGCTTTATCCGCCAACGTACAATCTCCATTCTTATAAATAACTTTTCCGATGCAGGCACCATAATTATTTCGTATGCCTTCTTCGGCAATAGCCATATTGCAGGCAATCTGGCGTTCCAAAAGTTCACGTACATCATCTAAGTTTACTTCATCTGCAAACGTTACGATATCTTCTACCGTCAAAAGAGTACGGTCCGTCTTGATACCACCATCCTCTTCTTCCGCTTCATTACGAACCAGAACTTCTCCATTTTTCTCCACATATACGAGATTTGTATGACGATCCAAAAGACGAACGGTTACTTCTTCTGTCTCATTTCTCATTTGAATCAAAATCTCGAAAATATGAGTGGTATCTAATTCCTTTACATCAATTGGGCAGGTTTCCATTAATTCCTTCATCTTTGGTACATCTGCCTCTGTCAATGAAGATAGCACTTCCAGCACCAATTCCGGCTTGTTTGCTACCGTTCCTGCTGCCACTGCTGCTGCAATTCCATGCATACCACCTGTGGCTGGCACCACTACACTCTTTGTATTTTTAATGATATTTCCACTGAGGCCAATACGGATTTCTGTTGGTTCTAAAGAAAGATAACTACGTGCAATAGAAGCACTATAAGCAATCGCAATAGGCTCGGTACATCCCATCGCCAAACGCAGCTCCTCTTTTAAAATATCACAATATGCCTGATAAACTTCTTTTGTTAAACTCATGAATGTTCTCCATTTTCTTATTTATCCTAGAAATTCCTGCTTGATTATAACACATATTTCTATAGAAAAAATCTTTTTTGTCAAAAAAGTTAATATTTCTACAAAAGCGCCGATATATAAATTACATAGGTTATGGATCCAACCGAAAATAATACAACAAATTGGACAACTCATGGATGACACTGTAGAAAATGGATTTTTCTTACAGACGTCGTCCTTTTTCTTTTCCAATGAAAGGAGTCTACGAAAAAGAATACCGTCCTAGAAAGAAAGAGGATGATATTTTGATAATTCAAACAAGTTCCGTTGGCACAAGTGCCAGCAGACGTTACCAACACAACCAGATAAGTTATGCAGAACATAGCGAATGGGATAATGCAACCGGTGCATTCTCACAAGCTATCTGTAGTAGTACCATTCAAGCAAACGAAGAATCTTTTTCCCGCAACGGAGCTGCTTGTTTGCCCGAAAAAGACTATCTTGATGCTACAGAATATGTATCTGCACCAGAGGAAGGTACCGAAGAGGTTTCCGATGATACCAACAAAGATAAGACAACATTGGATTCTGAGATGGATGCCCTCTTAAAGCGCTTCGGTCCACTGCAAATGAAAGGTATCCCAACTATTCAAGATCGACTGGAAATGGTTCGTGATATCAAGCAAAAAAGTCTTGATTACCTGCTCCGTATTCTATTTGGAGATGATGAAAAATATGTAAAAGATGTAAATTCCATGGATCGTTCCCAAGCCAACGCTCCGGACCTATCGAATCAAATTGATTTAACATCACTCCCCACACTGCAAGGAGAATCAAACTTAGGCACCGGTTGGAGTCATTATTCCTTCTACTACTGTGCCGAAAGTGAAACTACCTGCTTCGATACCACTGGCACCGCTATCACAACAGATGGTCGCAAGCTCTCCTTCAATATCAGTCTGGAAATGTCACGTTCCTTCGTAGAAATGGCAGAAGAGCAAATAGATTTCGGACAGCCACGCCTTTGTGACCCATTGGTTATCAATTTAAACACCAATGTTGCCAGTGTTTCTGATCAGAAATTCTTCTTTGATATCGATGCCGATGGAGAAGAAGATGAAATCTCTATGCTCGATAAAGATAGCGGCTATCTCGCTCTAGATACCAATGCTGACGGCATTATCAATGACGGCAGTGAGCTCTTCGGCACCCAGAGTGGCAATGGTTTCAAAGACCTCCTCGCCCATGACGAGGATGCCAATGGGTGGATTGATGAAGACGACTCCATTTTTCAGAAACTGAAAATCTGGACCATGGATGAAAATGGCATTTCTACACTGATAGATTTAAAAGAAGCTGGTGTGGGAGCCATCTATCTCGGATATGAAAATACCGAGTTCTCTCTTAAAAATGCCAACCATGAAACCAATGCTGTGATTCAAAAAACAGGACTTTTCCTCTATGAAAACGGAAATTCTGGCACTGTTCAACAGATGGATTTGGCAGTATAGCATCATTTCATACAACAAACAAGGGGCTGTCGCAAAATATAAATTTGTCGACGCCCTTTCTTCATGTCTTGAAATAAATATGTCTCTGTATTTTGTGCGCATTTTTGAACTTTTAAGGGAAACGCTATTATTTCTTGAAGCACTCTGCTTGCTTAAGTTTTGTGTCTGGCATAGC
>JAFUPI010000097.1 GCA_017481285.1 Agathobacter sp.
CATATCAATCTTTCTAGGATTCTTAAGGGCTGCTTTTACTGCGGTCTTGGTAATTTCGTTAAAGCTGATACGATATACGTCTTTATCTTCTAATTTGAGGGCAAACATCAAATGCCATGAAATCGCTTCTCCTTCACGGTCCGGGTCAGTTGCGAGATAGATTTTTTCAGCCTTCTTTACTTCCTTACGAAGCTTCGCAAGCACATCACCCTTTCCACGGATGGTAATGTATTTTGGTTCAAAATCTCCTTCTACATCAATCCCAAGCGAGCTCTTTGGCAGGTCACGCACATGACCATTGGAAGCCAAAACCTCATAGTTTTTGCCTAAGAACTTCTTAATTGTCTTCACTTTTGCAGGAGATTCTACGATTACTAGGTATTTTGCCATTTCATTGTCCTCAACTATAGCTAATTTAATAATGTTCGAATGTAATAATTCGTAAAAGTTTCTTTGATTAGACCCAGACTTTCTAATCTTTCCAAGATTTCAAGCAGTCTGGAGATTGAAATTCCCGTCTTTTCCACCAAAGTAGCGACTCCAATGGGACGAAAATCGGTTAAACTATACACCAAGCGTTCATCTTTTTCAAGTAAATTTTTTCGAAAATCCAATTGAGTATAATTTATCTCCGATAAAACTTCCAAATCAGACAAGAAATCTTCCATGCTGATAAGAGCTCCCGCTCCCTGCTTAATCAAGCGGTTACAGCCCTGGCTTAAGGTATCTGAAATGCGGCCTGGTACTGCATAGACATCCCTTCCCTGCTCCATCGCGAAATCTGCTGTAATGAGCGAACCACTCTTTTCTTTTGCCTCTACGACAACCACACAATTGCATAGTCCTGCTATAATACGGTTTCGTGCCGGAAATCGTTTTGCCATAGGCTCTGTACCTGGCGGGTACTCTGAAATCACACCGCCGTTTGCTATGATTTGATTATAAAGATAACGATTTTCGCTTGGATAACAGACATTCACACCGCAGCCCAATACCGCATAAGTATCTCCACCACCTTCTAAAGCACCTTCATGCGCATCCCTGTCAATTCCACGCGCCAACCCACTTATAACCTGAATTCCATTTTGAGCCAGAACTTTTCCAATTTCGGTTGCTACCTGGCTTCCATAAGCACTTCGCATTCTTGCACCTACGATTGCCACTGTCTTTCGATTTTCATCCGGAAGTTTTCCTACATAATATAATGCATATGGAGGATTCGGAATATGTCTTACTTTTTCTGGAAATTCCTGCTGTTCCAAAGATACAAAGCCAATCCCCTGCTCCATAAGGTTAAACCATTCCTTGTCCACATCCCATTTTCGCTGACTTTTATGAATTGCTTTGATATCTTCTTCTGTAATACCATGCACTTTTCTCAACTGTGGCAAAGACATATGATATATTTCTTCCGCATTGACTGCCTCATCATACAAATGACGAATCTTACCATTTCCAATTCCAGGTACATTATGTA
Source organism: Agathobacter sp. (assembly GCA_017481285.1). GTDB lineage: Bacteria > Bacillota > Clostridia > Lachnospirales > Lachnospiraceae > Roseburia. The sequence continues at coordinate 1,478 of JAFUPI010000097.1, forward strand.
ACCAATACGCATATTTCATCAGCTAATCCCTCCCCAAAACTTTTCATCCACGTTTCGATAACAAATCGCTTCGTTTAGGTGGGAAAGCGAAATCTGCTTCTCCTGCTCCAAATCCGCAATGGTACGAGCCACACGCAAAATCTTATGATAAATACGTGCCGTCAGATTCATCTTTTCATAAATATTTTCCATGTATTTTCGTTCTTTATCTCCCAGATAACAATACTCTTCCAATCTGGAAGCCGGAATTCCGCTATTGTGAGAAAACTCCTCATTTTTAAAACGCTCACATTGGATTTCATGACAGGCTAACACACGTTTTTGAATTTCCTGTGAACTTTCTCCACTTTTTTCTTGTCCAGCTAATTCCTCATAACGAAGTGCTGGAGCCTCTACGCAGATATCAATTCGATCTAACAACGGCTGGGAAACCTTATCAAAATACCGTCGCAAACTTCCATCAGAACAACGACACCTATTCATATCCGGATAATATCCACAATTGCATGGATTCATGGCTGCAAGCAATAAGAAATTAGCGGGATAAGAAACCGTTCCCTTGGAACGAACCAAATGAATCATATGCTCTTCTAATGGTTGTCGCAAAATTTCTAACGTACTCTTTTGAAACTCAGGTAATTCATCCAAAAACAAAACACCATTGTGTGCCAAGGAAATTTCTCCTGGCTTTGGCATCGCACCGCCACCCGTCAGTCCCATTTTGCTAATCGTGTGATGTGGAGAGCGAAATGGCCGCTTGGTAATCAAGGCATTCTTATTGGTCAATAGTCCGCAAACACTATATATCTTGGATAATTCTAATCGTTCCTCTTCTGTAAGCGGTGGCAGAATTGTCGCTAGTCGCTCTGATATCATAGTTTTCCCAGTACCAGGCGGACCAATTAAAAGCATATTATGCATCCCCGCCGCAGCTACTTCACAAGCTCTTTTGATAAATTTCTGTCCACACACATCCTGAAAATCTTTGTCCAAAGATGTAATATTTTCTTCTATATTATATATTACTTCTTCATAAGGCTTGCCACTTAGGAAGTCCAAAACCTCCTGCAATGTATCGAAGGAATATATCCTGGCATTTTTCACCAGTCTGGCTTCATTCTCATTTTCCTTAGGCACAACGAAGGATGAAATTCCAGCTTTAAAGCCATCTGAAACCACCGGCAAAATTCCGTTTACTGGTAAAATCTGCCCATTTAAACTCAATTCGCCAATAAAAAGTTTATCTTCACAAGCTTCCTTCGTTACAAGTCCAAGCGACTGCATAATTGCAATAGCAATAGGCAAATCAAAACCTGTACCACTTTTTCGAATATGTGCCGGTGACAAATTAATGGTAATCCTTTTCGCTGGCAGGATAATCCCAATGCTATGTAGTGCCGTGCGAACGCGCTCCTTGCCTTCTCTAACCTCTGGTGCCAAATGGCCCACCATATCAAAAACGGGCATACCATTACTAATATCCACCTCTACCTGAATCTGGCGTGTCTGGATACCTTCCAAAATTGCTGTTTTAATCGTACTATACATTCTTTATTTGTTTCATTATATGGGGATTTGTACAAAACATGCATTTCACAGGTCCCTACTCCTGCTCCTGCATAAAAGAAAAAAAGATGAAATTATCATACCACAAATTCCATCTTTTTCAAGTCATTATGCCTGAAGCAATAAATTTTTCAATTTTTCCAGGCCTTTCTTTTCGATACGGGACACATAAGAGCGAGAAATCCCCATATTCTGCGCAATCTCCCTCTGAGTTAATTCTCTCTCTCCACAAAGACCATATCGTTTCTTGATAATCAACGCCTCTCTTGGGCTCAAAACTTCCTCCAGATGCTGCATCACAAGGTTAATATCTCTGCGAATCTCCATCTGTTTCGCCACATCCACTTCATCCACTAACAATACTTCCATTAGATGAATCTGTTTCCCTTCCTTATCTGTTCCAATAGGCTCGAACAAAGAAACCTCCATCTTTAGCTTCTTACTCTTACGAAAATGCATCAGCAATTCATTCTCAATGCACCGAATTGCGTATGTAGCAAAACGATTTCCAAAATTGTAATCAAAAGTAGATACCGCTTTTAAAAGTCCTATGGTTCCTATAGAAATCAAATCTTCTATCTCATCCTCATCATTTTGATACTTTTTCGCCACATGAGCAACCAGGCGCATATTGTGTAATATCAACGTCTCTTTTGCCTTCAAATCGCCTTGTTTTAGCTTTTGAAGGCATTCTTTTTCCTCTTCCTGCGACAATGGAGACAAAAAAGCTTTCACATTGCACCTTTTTCTCTTACTTTCTACATTCTATGTCGCGGTCATGTTTTCCGTGCTTTTCCTATCACAGAAAAAATGTTATACTATGATAGCTATGGAAAGAACATTAGAATATATCATTACAAACGAATTTCATAATAAGACCATCGAACAGTTTTTAAAGGAGCAGGATTTTCCGCACCAGGCAATTGTGCAACTAAAGAAAACATCCGAAGGTATTTTGCGAAACGGTATTTGGGCATATGTCAATGAAAAACTATGTGCTGGAGATACTCTGCGATTACATCTCGTAGAAACCGTGACTGAAAATAGCATTGAACCACTCTATGTCCCTTTAAACATCGTCTACGAAGATGAAGACCTCCTGGTTATAGACAAACCTGCCAATATGCCTATCCACCCTTCCATGAACCACCATGAAGGAACTGTTGCCAACGGACTTATGTACTACTTCAAAGAACAGGGAAAGAACTTTACCTTCCGTGCCATCAATCGCTTGGACCGCGACACCAGCGGACTCTCCATTGTAGCAAAACATCTTCTGAGCGGAGGCATTTTGAGCCGACAGGTTTCCACCAAAGAAATCAAACGCACATACCTTGCAATTTGTCGTGGAAAAATACCAGAAAGCGGAACCATTGATGCCCCAATCGCCCGCATGACTGACTCTACCATTGAACGCTGTGTAGACTTAGAAAAGGGCGAACATGCCGTTACACATTATACTCGAATTGCTTATGATGAAGAGAAAAATTTATCTTTAGTAGAACTTAAACTTGAAACTGGACGCACACACCAAATTCGTGTCCATTTAAAGCATCTAGGCTATCCCATCATCGGCGACTTTTTATATAATCCTGATTATACTTTTTGCCAAAGACAGGCATTGCACTCTGCAAGCCTAAGTTTCATTCATCCAATTACAAAAAAAGAAATGCACTTCGCATCTCCTCTTCCAGAAGATTTAAAGTGCATTTTTCCTCATATCTAATTCAGTTTTGTCATAAGGAACCTTCCCTTTTAAAAGCTCCTCTTTTACAAAGGTGAAGGTTTTTTCTTCGCCACATTTCCAAAGCATAGTAAGCAAATATTACAACATCTCCAGGGTATCCGGATTCAGTATGTAATGCTCCTTGCTATTGTTATAATAAATCAAAGAACTTTCATCCGTATACTTATCCTTCTGATAATTCTTTGAAGCACTGACACGGTCAATG
>JAFUPI010000098.1 GCA_017481285.1 Agathobacter sp.
AGTGAGTTTTGTGGTTTGACGATTGAAGATATTGATTTTAGAAAGAAAGTCATTAAAGTAAGCCATCAGCTCCAGCGTACCAGCGATATGAGATATGTTTGTGAGAAAACGAAGACAGAGAATGGGATTCGTGAGGTTCCGATGAATCCGGATGTAGTGGATGCGTTCAAAAGAATCATTAAGAATCGTCCAAAGCCAAAGATTGAGCCGATTGTAGACGGGTATACAGGATTTCTATTCCTAGACAAGAACGGTAAACCGAGGGTGGCATTGCATTGGGAGAAATACTTCCAACTTTCCGTTGAAAAATACAATAGCATTTATCGTGTGCAGTTGCCGAAGATTACGCCACATGTGTGTAGACATACGTTTTGTACGAATATGGCGAAGTCCGGTATGAATCCGAAGGTATTGCAGTATATCATGGGACATGGGGATATTTCCGTAACCCTTGATACCTATACGCATATCAAAGCAGAGGATGCGATTGCAGAGATGGAAAGGCTTGATTTGCTGACCGAAAAAGAGGCGTAGAAAAAAGCAAGTTGCTATATGTGGGAAAAATCGTGGCATAAATTGATTTTTGTTTTATGACAAAACAAGCATTTTTTTGTGTTAATATGCCATGGAAAGGCTTGCAACCCCAGTGTTTATGCGGTGTTGCGAAATTTTATGCCAGCCAAAAACCGTGGCATAAAAATTTTAATTTATGCCAATTTTTATGCCAATCCCCCGAGAAAATATGCTCTATTTTGAGAAGAAATGACACAACAACAAAAAATTGAAAAACTCCACAAACCCAGTAAATATGGGCTTTTGAAAGGATTTGAGAACTTATGAAAGAACATATAAAAGTGCTATTCATTTGCCACGGCAATATCTTCCCTTCTTCTATGGCAAACTCTTATATATATAATCTCGCATATCTTGAAAAATCTTCTGTCTAAGAGTATATTTAAACTATCAATTAATTCGCACAAAATACATTAGGATTTCCACATGAACAAAATCTACCACGACATATTCAAGGCCATTCACGAAGGAAGATGGCTAAAAATAGAATATCGTAACAAGCATGAAGAAATCACAAAATTCTGGATAGGAATTCGCGATTTGGATATGCGTAACAGAAAGTTGATTGCAGATGGTCTTCATTTAGGAAGATATACACTTGAGGAAGAGTATCGTTTATCCATTGATTCTATCCTCTCATCTCAGGTTGTAGAAGGGTCATACTGCCCTATTAATGAGCAATTGGTAGAAGATATTTATTTGAATCCTCATAAGTATAAGAGTTTATTTGACAATACTGCAAATCTGAAAATCTTGAATTATCTCGAAATGTGTAATCGTATGGATACGACACCATATTATACCGAATTCAGCCTTATCAAGAAGTTGGATAGAGACAGTTTTACAGGAGAATTTTATCAGCTTACAGATACACAGTTTCAGGAAGTGGTGAAGAATTTCCAGTTTAAGATGGATAAGGATATTTCGCAAGAAGGGCGATTAAAGATTCTGCAGTTAGCGATGAATGTTCTGAGTATTCATACACAGAAAGGACTATATGTTCTTGCTTATAGGAAACTTCAGTTGGATGTAAAACGAAAAGTATTACGTCCGGATGAGGAAATTACTATTTGTACAGAATTCATAATGGGAGAAACGAAAGATAGTATTCGAAAATTCCTTGATGCAGACGAATATGAATTGTTGACTGAATTTGAGAAGAATCAAGAGAAGATAAAAGATTGTATAACGAAGCATTCGAAGCAGGTGATGGGCGTAGATGATATGCCGTATATGATTGGTCTTGGAATGGACATTGCACTAGATTTGCATAAAGAATATCAGGCGATTATTAAGATGTATCAAGAGGATAATGTGACAATTCCAATTAAGGCATTTTTCGGAGATTTACTTGCACGTCCTCGTAGAAATAAAGATTACCCAATTATGCTGATTAATGAAAATATAAATTTGGATCAGCTTTTGGCAATCAATAATGGTATGAAGTATCCATTGGCGTATATTCAGGGACCGCCGGGTACGGGAAAGACTAATACGATTATCAATACTATCATCACTGCATTTTTCAATGAACGTACAGTTTTGTTTACATCTTATAATAACCATCCAATTAATGGGGTGTTTGACAAACTTAGCGGAATGATCTATAAAGGGAAAAACATTCCATTTCCAGTATTAAGGTTAGGTAATGTAGAAAAAGTAAAAGAAGCTATTGAATATATGAAAGCACTTTATATTCAGGTAAAGAATATAAAGGTGTATGAAGATACCTTAGATAGACGAAAAGATGATAGGGCATTACGTGCGAAAAAACTTTCAAATCTTTTGAAAAAGTATGAAGAGGTGTTGGAGCTCAAAGACAGAAAAGAAGCGATTCGACAGGTAATGGATTATCAAAATCGAAGAGAAGTTAATATGCAGATGCTTCCATTTCAGACTGATTTACAAGGTCGTCAGTTAAGGCAAGTAGAGCAGAGGATATCTGATGCGGGAGAAATCACAGATGTTGATGCCAAAGAATTGTTGGACTCTGATTACGAGCAGTTGAAAATGTATCTGTTTTATACTTCAGCGAGATATATCAAGAAATTAGGGGATGGCCGTAACAAGGAACTATACGATATCATTTTTAACGAAAATGAAGATACACAGGTGGATAGTTTTACTAAATATTTAAGTAAGACAGAAAATGTGAAGAAATTACAAAAGATATTCCCAATTATAATTACTACCTGTATTTCTGCACATAAATTAGGTGAGCCAAGTCCTGTGTTTGATATGGTTATCATAGATGAAGCGAGTCAATGTAATACAGCTGTATCATTGGTTCCAATCATTCGTGGGGATAATCTTATGCTGGTAGGCGACCCTCAACAGTTGAATCCAGTTATATTGCTGGATGAAGTTGTAAATCAAAAATTACGTCAGAAATATAATGTTGCTGCGGAATATGACTATCGTAAAAATTCTATTTATAAGACGTTCTTAGCGTGTGATTCGGTTAGTGATGAGGTTTTATTACATAATCATTATCGTTGTAATGAAAAGATAATTGGATTCAATAATAAAAAGTATTATAACTCGAAACTGAAGGTATGTTCTTGTAGTGCTGAAAGAAATCCATTGGTTTATATGGATGTTCAGAATAACTATGCAGGCATGAAGAATACCGCACCAGCAGAAGTGGAGGCGATAATCGATTATGCTATTACGAATAAGGATAAGACAATTGGTGTTATCACGCCCTTTGTAAATCAAAGAAAATTGATAGAAGCGGGGATTCAAAACAATCACTTAACCAATGTGGTTTGTGGTACGGTGCATGCTTTCCAAGGTGATGAAAAAGATGTTGTTTTATTCTCAACGGCTCTTACTAATGAAACCCAAAGTGGAACATACGAGTGGCTGAAAAATAACAAGGAGTTAATAAACGTAGCAACTTCACGTGCACGAGATAAGCTGATTGTGTTAGCAGATTCAGGAAATTTAAATCGACTAAATCATAATAATCCAGATGACGATTTATATGAGCTTGTTGAGTATGTGCGCAGAAATGGAGAGTCTCATGTTACGCAGAAAAAGTCAAATTCTCGAGCGCTTGGAGTAAAACCTTTTAGTACCGCGACAGAAGAAGCGTTCTTGGAGAATTTAACTCATGCGTTGGAAAATATATGGTTATCACAAAATAAATATAGCATAAAGAAAGAAGTTGCTATTTCACAAGTATTTCAAGATAACATAAATTATAGTGACTTATTCTACTCTGGAAGATTTGACTTTGTGGTATATGAAAAACAAGGTAAACAGGAATTTCCAGTTTTAGCGATAGAGTTAGATGGAAAAGAACATTTTTCAGATGAAGTCGTGAAGAATCGTGATAAAAAGAAGAATGAAATTTGTAAAGCACATAATTTGCAGCTCATTCGTGTAGAGAATTCTTATGCGAGACGTTACAATCATATCAAAGAGATTTTGATGAATTACTTCTCGATAAGACATTAGCAAATATTTATATGTTAGTAGTAGGGAGATTTACTATGGGAGAAATTGATTTAAAAAAATTGGAAGTTTCTATCGAATATATCAAGCGTATGGCCGAAGGAAAAAATCCGATAAATAATGAGGCACTGGACGAGGATTCGGTGTTAAATAATCCAAATGTCATTCGTTGCTTTTATTTCATAGAAGATGTATTGAAACAAGTAAAGGCAGCAGAGGGGAGAATCTCAATTTCAAAGAAGAAGAGCTCTTTTCCGCTTGAGCATTTAAAAAACTATTCTTATCAAAGAGATTTGTCTATCAGCCACTTTATGGACCAGATTAATGAGGGATTGGATGAAGAGAAATATAAGAAACTAAATTATCCTAAAATCACGAGTTGGCTTAAAGCAATGGGATATTTAGATGTGGTAGAAGATATTGCATATAATGAGAAAAAAACGATTCCAACTGCAAAAGGGCGTGAAATAGGCATTTACACGGAAGAGAGAGAAGGGGCTCAAGGAAGAAAATATTTGATAGTAATCTATAATCGAAATGCACAACAATTTATTATAGATAATATGGAAAATATTTTAGATGGAGTGGTAGTGTCTAGCTAAGAGACGGCAGGTTATGTTTTAGATAATTATTAATGCGAGGGGCTCAGCCCCTCGCTTTTTTATATATCTGTCTTGTAAAGAAAGTATTTACCACCATCGCAAATCCAACCGTCAGCAGTACAAACACCACCTCATCCCATCCACCATCTACCTTCACAATCGCCAACACCAGCGTCGCAAAACTCTGACACAAATACACTTCCAACCCAAGTCCTGCCATCCAGCGAACGATCTTCTTGCTTCCCATCCGATTCAGCCATTCCCAATTTGCAATACATAGGAACACCATAGCAGTATATGGAATTACGATGACACCATACAGGTTGGTTTCTTGTTTGAAATGAGGATACAGGCTCAGGAGACCAGTAGTTGTTGCGAGAGTGACTATGCCTAAAAACACACCGCAGGCGAATCCATTTTTGAACCACTTGCATCTGATGATTTCTTCGCTCAAATCCGCACACATCATCCCTATCATAAACTCAGGAATCCTTAAGAACGGATTCGGATAATAATCCAAAAACGTAAGCTCCGTACCATACACACAGTAGAAGTACACAACCGCAGACACCAACCACAGCACTACGCATAATACAATCTTCACACGTACACGCAATTGATTCACCAATTCATTCAAAAATGGAAAAAGCAGATACAGCACAAACAATGCACTGATGTACCAGCAGTTGTCATTGAACAGAAATCCATGCATTTCTTTGCCAAACAGAATATGTAACATAGAAAACTGAATCGGCAAACGCACCAGTGTTTCAGCAAGGGAATCCGCCACGCGGAACTGGAACACTAAGGCCACGATAGTAAGAAGTAAAAATAATGGATAAATCGCCAGCACACGTTTCTTATAATATTTCAAAAGAGCATGTCCATCTCGAACAGATAATTCCCCATTACTTTTCCTTAACCCAAATCCTGACAGCATGAAAAACACGGTGACAAAAATTGCCCCAATGGATATCAATTCATCCAGCCAGGAGATACCTACAGAGAAGCCGTACATGAGCCACGCATGGAAGAGCAGTATCATGGTCATGCCGATGATGCGTATGAAGTTTAAGCTGTCCACTCGTTTATTCATAGTCATACCTTTTCCAATCTTATCTTACTTTAATTTTCCCACAACATCTTTCTCTTTACAACTATTTTTCCAAAGCAGTATAATAACCCAAGACAAATCTAAGAAAATGAATATTCACATAGAAAGAAGTACGAAACCTATGAGAAAAGAATCAAAAACCACCGACCTCACCACAGGTAGCCCACGCACCGTCCTCTGGCACTTCTGCCTGCCACTGTTTGGAAGTATCATTTTCCAACAGCTTTACAATATTGCGGACAGTCTTGTCGCGGGAAAATTTATTGGCGAAAATGCATTGGCAGCAGTTGGAAACAGCTACGAGATTACGCTGATTTTCATTGCTTTTGCCACGGGCTGCAATATGGCGTGCTCTGTGATTACATCCCAATTATTTGGGGCGAAAAAATATAGTAGTATGAAAACGGCGATATACACTGCAATGATTTCTGTGGCAGTGCTTTGCGGAGTATTGATGTTGTTTGGAATAATCAGTGCAGACTGGCTGTTACAGCTGATGAATACGCCAAAGGAGATTTACGCAGACTCCAAACTTTATATGGACATTTACATATGGGGATTGCCATTTTTGTTTTTCTACAATTTGGCGACAGGAATTTTCTCGGCCATGGGAGATTCCAAGACACCATTTATTTTTCTGGCAGTGTCCTCCATGGCGAATATCGCAGTAAATATTTTCTTTGTGGCGACCTTAGACATGGGTGTGGCAGGCGTTGCCTGGGCGACGTTCTTGTGTCAGGGTGTGAGCTGTGTGCTGGCAGTTGTGACGATATTCCGACGCCTGAAACATATTTCGACAGACGACACAAATGAGGATAATATTGAACTCTTCGACCTGAACCTTTTCAAAAAATTCGTTTCCATTGCAGTACCAAGCATCCTGCAGCAGAGCAGTATTTCCATCGGAAATATCATCATTCAAAGTGCGATTAACGATTGTGGAGTTGGCGTGACTGCAGGCTATGCAGCAGGCATAAAGCTACAGAATCTGGTTATCACGGCGTTTACTACCTTGGGAAATGGAATCTCGAATTTTGCGGCACAGAATATCGGTGCAGGCAAATTAGAGCGTGTGCGCACAGGTCATAAGGCGGGCATTCAAATGGTATGGACGATTTGTGTTCCTGTGGTGCTGTTGTATATCTTTGGTGCGAGAGTATTGGTGTCCTTTTTCATCGATAATCCTACTCCGCTAGCGATGGATTCCGGTGCGTATTTCCTTTATATCTGTGCACCATTTTATTTCCTGATTTCCGTCAAACTGGCGACGGATGGAATCCTTCGTGGTGCAGGCATGATGAAGGAGTTTGTAATCGCCACTACACTGGATCTCATTCTGCGCGTTGTTCTTGTAAAGATATTGGTCGTGCCATTTGGCTATCTCGGTATTTGGGCAGCGTGGCCGATTGGATGGGTGCTGGGAACTGGCTTGTCCTTATATTTTTACAGAGGAAAATTTGCAAATAGAAATACAGGCTGAAAGAAGCCTGTATTTTTTTACGTAGAACTTGTATACAACTTCCACTCTCGTCCATTTTCGTGTAAAATGTAATGTAGTACATTTTGGGAGATTGTATTGTATGGGACAGACAGTATTGGTAGTCGATGATTCAGGTTTGAATCTTCGAGTGGCTATGAATATTTTAAAAGAGCATTTCGATGTATGCTGTGCGAATTCAGGCGCGGCTGCTTTTGATGTAATGAAGAAACAGATTCCGGATTTGATTCTTTTGGATTATCATATGCCGGTCATGGATGGTTTCCAGTTTATCGAAAAGCTTAGAGAGATAGAAGAGTATAAAGACATTCCAATCATTATGCTGACGGCGGACAATGACAGGGATACAGAGGTGCGAGGCTTTCAGGCGGGGGTTATGGATTTCATCGCGAAGCCATTTGTGAATGAAATCATGATTCAGCGTGTAGGTCGTATTTTGGAACTGAGCCGTTTGCAGAAGAATCTGGAGTATGAAGTAAAGGTGCAGACCCAAAAGGCAGAAGAACGCCGCAATCAGGTGGAGAAGCTTTCGGAAGAGGTCATGAAGACTTTGGCGAATACCATCGACGCGAAGGACCCTTATACCAATGGTCATTCTCTTCGTGTAGCGAAGTATTCCAAGGAAATTGCGAAGCGTGCCGGTAAGTCGAAGCAGGAGCAGAAAGAAATTTATCAGATGGCGCTTTTACACGACATCGGCAAGATTGGTGTTCCGGATGAAATCATAAACAAGGATACCCGTCTTACGGATGAGGAATATGCTGCGATTCGTAAGCATCCAGCGATTGGTAGTGATATTTTGAAGACGATTGAGGAGATTCCAGATATCATGATTGGTGCGAGATGGCACCATGAAAGATACGATGGACATGGTTATCCAGATGGACTGGCTGGTACGGAAATTCCAGAGATTGCCCGTATCATCGGTGTAGCAGATGCCTACGATGCCATGACTTCCAAGAGAAGCTATCGTAATATTCTTTCACAGGAAGTCGTTCGTGGCGAAATCGAGCGAGGCAAGTGCACACAGTTTGACCCAGTATTTGCAGATATCATGATTCAGATGATTGATGAAGATATTAAGTATACCATGCGTGAGAAATTTAAGGGAGAGGTTTAGTTTAGACCTCTCTCTTTTTTACTAAAATTAGATTGACAAAACTTTAACGAGGTACTATACTAGCTTTTGTGAACATGTTCATAAAAGATTTAGGGGGGCTGTTTCATGCCAAAAATCATTGAAAATATTAGAGAAAAGCTTTTAACAGAAGCTAAGAGACAGGTCATCGAAAATGGATATTCCGCGATGACGATTCGTTCTGTTGCGACCGCTTGTGGAGTGGGAACTGGTACCGTGTACAATTATTTTCCATCCAAGGATATGCTGGTGGCCAATTTCATGTTAGAGGATTGGATGGAGTGCATCCAGGAGATTAACAAAGGAATGACAGAAGCAAAGGATGCAAAAGCCGCACTGCTTTATATGTATGAAGAGCTTATCACATATAAAGAAAAATACACGAATCTGTTTTCCGATGAAAATGCAGAAGCGAGTTATACTGCGTCTTCTATGCAAAGACATCATTTGCTTCGTGAACAGCTTGCAGAGCCAATCAAAACATGGACTCGTAAACAGACCAAAACAGAACCGGATTTTCTGGCAGAGTTCATCGCCGAGAATATGCTGACATGGACCATGTCAGGCAAAGAATTTGAAAATATTGCGGAGATTTTACTGCAATTATTATAAATAGAGATTCATTAAGAAAAGGAGATAAGAAAATGAGTAGCTTTGAAAACCTTCGTATTGTAGATAATTTCTACCAGACATCATTATTTTTCCCAATGCCAACTGTTGTAATCAGCACACTTTGTGAAGATGGCATGACAAACTGTGGACCATACTCTTTGGTTCAGCCTTACTATGTAGCTGGAAAAGATTATTATGCAATGCTTTTATCCTGCCGTAACTCATCTAACACAGCACAGAATATTTTAAGAAACGGCAAATGTGCTTTAAACTTTATCACAGACGAACCAAAATATTTCGAAGAATGTGTAAAGCTTAGCTGGCCAGGTGACAAACCAGAAGAAAAAATGCCAAAATGTAACTTCCGTTTGGAAAAGAGTTTAATCGAAGAAGAAAATCCAGAAGACGTTCGTCCTCAGGTACTTTCAGATGCGTTCCAGGTTATCGAATGTACATGGGTACGTGAACTTGATGGTGCAGATAAAGACCTTCCAGGTGAATTAAACGGATATCCAGGACCATACCATGATTTCAACGGTATCACCAGTGAATTCGGTGCACACTTCATCTTAAAGATTGACAAAATCCTTATGAAGAAGAAATACGCAGATGCAATCATCCGCGGTGTTGAAGCAAAAGACTTCCCACATGTACCAGTTGACTATGGTTACCGCGATAGCAAGAACTTCTGGTATCACAGACATAACTGGATGCGTGCAGAATTATTACAGATGAGAAAAACATCTCTTGATTCTGTTCGTTATGCAGCAGATAGAATTGATGACAAGATTAAGTTCACAGACGATGCTCTCGAAACTATCCTTGGTGTACCACGTGTATTCCTTCACACAGTATTAAAGGGCTGCGTTGATTGGGCAAAAGAAAACAACGTTGAAGTAATCACAGCAGAACACATGAAGATTATCAACGACAAACGTGCAAAAGAGAAAAACAAGAAATAAGGAGATAAAACATGAAAGTTGTATTAGCAGGCGCTTATGGAAATCTTGGCGCAGAAATTTTTAAAGCATTACTTAAAGCTGGTCACGAAGTAGTTGCTGCAGACATGATCAAACGCGACCTTGGTGTAACAGGCAACTTCACCTTCAAAAAAATCGACGTTACAAAACCTGAAACCTTAAAAGGACTTTGTGATGGTGCTGACTGTGTGGTTTCTACCGTAGGTCTTACCAAGACATCTGCAGAAGTAACAAACTACCAGATTGACTTAAACGGTAACGTAAATATCTTAAATGAAGCAAAAGCAGCTGGTGTAAAATACTTTACATATATCTCAGTTATCAAAGCTGACATGGCACCAGGCGTACCTATGGTTCACGCAAAATACTTATTCGAAGAAGAATTAAAGAAGAGCGGTCTTACATACTGTATCCACCGTCCAACTGGTTACTTCTACGATATCGTAAAAGTATTCCGTCCAATGATTGAAAAGGGTGAAGTTACACTTCTTGGTAACGACCCAGTTCACGCAAACGTAGTTTCAACAGAAGAATTCGGTGCTTTCATCGCTGACCACATCACAGATGAAAACACAATGTACAACGTAGGTGGAAAAGAAACTTACTCTTACGAAGAAATCGCAAGACTTTGCTTTGAAGCAGCTGGAAAAGAACCAGTAATCAAACGTGCTCCTGCAGTTCTCTTCGACGTGCTTGCATTTGTAAACAAATTCAAAAAGAACGGTAAAGAAGCTATTCTTAAATTCTCAAAATGGACTCTTACAGAGGAAATGGTTGGAGATACTCACGTAGGTGAAATGAGCTTCAAGCAGTACATTTTTGATAGCTTTAAGAAGGAGGCATAAAAATGGGCTGGGATTTTTTAGGAATTTTCTTTTTAGTAGCTTTGGCAGTATGCTTGGTAGGCTTCTATAAATATGTATACTTTTTATCTATCGGTTACGGATTTGCAGTTCTTGGAATCGGCGTAACAATGGCAATTATGGGTGCAATGGGCATTTTCGATGCTGCACTTCCACACTATATTTTGTGTGCATTATTTGTTGTATATGGTTTCCGTTTATCAGGCTTCTTATTGATTCGCGAAATTAAAAATGCGGCATACCGTAAAACACTTCAGGAAGCAACAGGCGATGAAAAAGGAATGCCAATTTTCGTCAAAGTTGCAATTTGGGTATGCTGTGCAGCTCTTTATGTAGCACAGACATCACCAGTATTCTTCCGTTTGTATAATGGCGGAGAAGTATCTGCTTTCACATGGGCAGGTATCGTAATCTGTATCGGTGGTATCGTATTAGAAACTATCGCTGACAACCAGAAATCCGCACAGAAAAAAGTACGTCCAAACATGGTAGCGACAGAAGGTTTATACAAAATGTGCCGTTGTCCAAACTACTTTGGCGAAATCATTTTCTGGACAGGTATCTTTGTTTCATCATTAGATATCTTAAGTGGAATCGGACAGTGGCTCATGGCAGTGATTTCTTACGTTTGTATCGTATTCATCATGTTTAACGGTGCACAGCGTTTGGAAAAACGTCAGATGGCTCGCTACGGCAACGATAAGGAATACAATGATTATGCAAACAAAACACCAATCATTATTCCACTTTTACCAATCTACCACTTAAATAAGGTGGAGAAATAATATCAGATAATGTGGTGGGGGTCACATAAAAACGAAAGAGGTAATAGTTATGAAAGATTTTTCTATCGCAATGGCGTTAGTAGATTACATTCCTGTATTGTTCTTTGGTTATGCAGCGGCTCTTTTACAGAGAGGTCTTTACAACAAAATGAGTAAAGGTGCATTTGCACTTTTCGCAGCAGGTACCATTAACGTATTTGCAGCAGGTGCATTAAAGGCTACATACAAGTTTTTATATGTAGCAAATATCTGTGACTTTGAGCCTTTAAACGCAATGTTTTTCCCAGTTCAGTCAATCGGATTCCTGCTTGCAGGGTTAGCCATGATTGCAATGCTGTTCTTTAAGCAGAGCAAAGGTGCAACGGTACTTTCTGTAGCTCCAGTAGTATGGAAAGGAACCTTCCTTTTTGTAGGGCTCATGGTACTTGGACTTGGCTGTATGGATGCAGGCTTGTGCTACATCGCAGCTAAGATGAAAAAACCAGCTGCAATTGTATTGTTTATCATTTCCTTCTTCTGTTCACTTTGCATGGGTTACCTGTCTTCACAGGATTTTGCTCAGGCAAGCATGAATTGGATTGCAGAAGGCGTAAATGTAGTAGGACAGGGTTGCTTATTAGCAGGTGTTATTACATTGGATAAAGCAGGTTTAGAGAAGTTTGAACTTCCAATTAAGAAATAATCATAAAAAGAGGTTGTCAACCGGTGAAATGACAGCCTCTTTTTAATTGAAAAATTATTTTTTCTTGGCAGATGGATTTTGTTTGGTCACGCTGGTACGATACTCAGCATGGATTCCTTCTGCTACGGATGGAACTTCTCCGCCATCTGGATTGGGTTGCACTGGTGGCAAATAGGGAAACACTTCCTCATAGCTTTGTGCTTCATACTCGTTATGTGCCACTGTTGGAGCCAATCCTGTCATATCGTTGGCAGACGCAGAATAGAGATAATTATCATCCAAGGTAGAATCTTCTGTAACAAAATTCTTATTTACCATATTGCTTGTTTCTTTCTGAGGCATACGAATCTCCTTTTTCTATTAGGATGGACTTAAAATCGTAGATTATGTATTTGTGTGAAAATCATTAACAACGGATGTTATAGAATATAAAAAAGCCCCGTATCATAATTATTTCATTTGGAAGCCTTGCGCCAGAACAGCGACAAATGAAATAATTATGATACGGGGCTTATATAAATTTTTTAATTATCTGTTGTTAATGATTTTTGTTAACTCTACAGGATCTACGATTTTGCCATCCTTGTATACGCGCATGTTACCAGAAGCGATTTCGTCGATAAGGATTACTTCGTCATTGTTATAACCAAATTCGAATTTGATATCCCAAAGATCAAGACCAAGAGTCTTTAAATCGTCAGCAACGATTTTTGTAATAGCAAGAGTCTGTTCTTTTAAGCTTTCGAACATAGCTGGTGACATAACACCAAGTGCTACAAGTCCTTCGCCTGTTACAAGTGGATCGCCAAGAGCATCATCCTTGAATGTGCATTCTACATAGCCACCTTCTAAAACTGTACCATCTTCGATATATTTGCCATATCTACGGATGAAGCTGCCTGTTGCAACGAGACGGCAGATTACTTCTAAGCCATGTCCAAATACAGTTGCTGGAAGTACTTCCATAGTAGCGTTTTCTACATCAGCACTAACATAATGAGTTTTGATTCCAGCGTCTTTTAATAATTCAAAATAGTGGATAGATGTGATAAGGTTTGCTTTACCGATACCTTCGATTGTTAAACCAACACTATTTTCACCTGGATCAAACACACCGTCTTTTCCAGTACAGTCATCTTTGAATTTAAGCATTACATTGCCATTGTCAAGTTTGTAAACGTCTTTTGTTTTACCTGTATAAAGTTTTTCCATCTTTTTATGTCTCCTTATGTATAAGATGTGTCATAAAAACAACATAGTTACTTTACCACTTTTTGCGACAAAGTAAAATGTTTTTTTGCAAAATTATTCTGTATTTTTTTGAAAGTTTTTCATTAATGCTACTAATAAAAAATAAAGCGACTTAGCAAGTAAACTTGCCAGTCGCTTTTTTCTATTCCTCTCACTTGGACTCTTAGTCGTTTGTGTAGTTATCGAAGTATCCCTGAATATGAATTACAGGTGTTCCCTTATCACCAGAACCTGATGTAAGATCGCAGAGGGAACCGATAAGGTCGGTAAGCTGTCTAGGTGTTGTACCCTGAGATGCCATATTACCTACAAGGTTGTCCTGTTTGGTCTTAATACTATTAGAGATAGCTTCTTTCAATTCTGCACCGCTGAGGTTTGCAAAATCATTGTCAGCAAGGTATTTTAATTTCAATTCGTTTGGTGTACCGATAAGACCATCTGTAAATGCAGGAGATACAACTGGGTCAGCAAGTTCCCAGATTTTACCCTGTGGGTCTTTGAATGCGCCATCACCATAAACCATAACT
>JAFUPI010000099.1 GCA_017481285.1 Agathobacter sp.
TAAACCTTTTTCGATACATGCATATTTGTCAGCCCATGTAGGAAGTTCGTTGAATGCATCTGCTTTGCTTCCTGCAAGGAGTTCGTTGATCTCGCCGATCAGTACAGAGAATTCAGGAACGAATTCTACAACACCTTCAGGGATGATAGCAACACCGAAGTTCATTCCGTTAGCTGCTCTCTTTTCTACAGAATCAGCAATGTAATCAGCGATTGCGGAAAGTGACATCTTCTTAGCTGCAAATTCTTCTGAAATTAATCAGATGTTTGGCTGTGTCTCAAGAGCACACTCTAAAGCAACATGGGAAGCAGAACGTCCCATAACTTTAACGAAGTGCCAGTATTTCTTGGCAGAGTTAGCATCTCTTTCGATGTTACCGATGATCTCGCTGTATGTCTTTGTAGCTGTATCGAAACCAAATGAGCATTCGATATCTTCGTTCTTTAAGTCGCCGTCGATTGTCTTAGGACATCCGATTACCTGAACGCCAGTGTTGTTTGCTGCCATGTATTCAGCAAGGATAGCTGCGTTTGTGTTAGAGTCATCACCACCGATGATAACGATAGCTGTGATGCCATGTTTCTTACAAACTTCTGCTACGATAGCGAACTGTTCGTTTGTTTCAAGTTTTGTTCTACCAGAACCGATGATATCGAAACCACCTGTATTTCTGTACTGGTCGATGTATTCATCTGTCATAACGATATAATCATCTTCGATAAGACCACTTGGACCGCCCTTGAATCCGTAAAGTTCGTTTTCTGGGTTTGTAGCTTTAAGTGCATCGTATAAACCACAAACAACGTTGTGACCACCTGGAGCCTGTCCACCAGAGAGGATAACACCTACTTTGTGAATCTTGCTATCAGCTGTGTTCTGTCCTTTTTCAAAAGTGATTTCTTTTTTACCATATGTATTTGGGAAAAGAGCTGCGATTTTTTCCTGATCAGCTACAGACTGAGTTTCAGCACCTTCGTTTACGCAGATATCTGCGATACCGTTTCTAAGCATTCCTGGAAGCTTAGGAGCATACTCATATCTAGCTGTCTGTAATGGTGAAAGTTTCATAGATAAATCTCCTTTTCTATAAAAAATAATTTTATTTTTTCGCTATTTATCATTGTAATATATTTTTCGTGATTTTTCCACTATTTTCTGTTATAATGTTTCAAGAGTTTATGCAAAGGAGTTACCTTATATGACACTAAACCAAAAACAAACAAAGGGGAAAAAGAAAATGGGACCAATTATTTTAGGAATCGTTGCAGTAATTATCGTGATTGCAATCATTGCAGTTTCCAATATCGGTGGAAACAATGTGAAAGCAATGAACGACGCTGTTGATACGGTTTTGACCAAACTGAATGAAAACTTTACCGTAACACCCGTAGACGTAGGTGATTACAAAGAAATGAAAATCTATGGTATCATGAAATTCGATGTGGAACAATATGAAATTGAAGAAATCGGAAATCTTTCTATCATGCGTATGAATGCACTGGGACTGATGCAGATGTCTACTCTTGTTATTACACCAAAGGACAAGAACCTGCCACTGCTCTCTACGGACTACATGTACATTCTTTCTAACCGTAAATCGTATGTAGAAATCTATGACTTATCTGCAAAGAAAGACGAAGCCTACAATCAGCTTCTTACCAACCTTTCTGATGCACTGAAAAAATATAATCATCTTGAAGATGTAGCTACTTCTGAAACTTGGTACTCCGATCTTTTGGGTGCTAGTGCTTACAAAGCCGGTAAATCAGCAGATGATGCGGATATGAAATCGATGCTTACCGATACAATTGATGTTTATATCGCACACGCAAAACAGCTTCCTCTTCTTACCGAAGAAGAAAAAGCAGAAAAACTTGCGATTACATTAGAATACACCAATGGTTTAGTCGAAAAAGGCGGTGTTTCTACCGACGTTTTCAAGAAAGAGCTTGGCGAAGAAGAAACCAAGAAATTCTTCGATAATATTTTCTTTGGAACTGCGAAATAAACTACATATCAAATATAAAAGAGGTGCACGCAATCGTGCACCTCTAATTTTTTAGTTTACTTTCCATCCCGCAATCAACTCCAGTTTCTCCTGTCTCGTCAACTGCTTAATGGCATATTCACGGCTCATGGCCTCTTCCTTAGTTTCAAAGCTTTCATAATACACCAGCTCCACTGGATGACGACTGCGGGTATATTTTGCACCCGTACCTGCATTATGACTAGCCATACGTTTTTCTAGATTGTTTGTCCATCCGCAATACAAGGTGTTGTCCTTGCAACGAACGATATAAGTATAATTCATCTCTTATTTCTCAATATACTGAATTGCTACACACTGTGGACCGCCCTGTGTTACAAAGGCTGCTCCTAATTCAAGCATTTCGATTTCTACATCTGCAAAACGTTCTTTTAACATTGCAACTGCTTTCTTAGCATCTTCTTCTGCTCTCGCATGCGATACATAAATAATGTGTCTAGCATCTACTTTTACTTCTTCTAAATGATCTACTACTGCTTTTAACGCAAGCTTCATGCTACGCTTCATACCGAACTTATCCAAACGACAGCCGTCTGATGTCTGCGTCATAATCGCTCTCAAGTTCAATACAGAAGCAAATGTAGCAGCCATTGGTGTAAGACGTCCGCCTCTTCTTAAGAAATCAAAATCCTGTGGAATCAGGAATGATTCGTGATGCTCCTTGGCATATTCTAACCAGGCGATGATTTCTTTTGCAGTTTTTCCTTCTTTTACCATCTCTACTGCTTTTTTTACCATGTATCTATGTGGACCACAAAGAGTCTTACTATTGATTACAGTAATATTTTCACCGTTATCTACGGATTCTTTTGCACCACAAGCAGTCTGATAGGTGCCTGAAAGACCATCTGCCATAGCGATATTGATAATCTCTGCATCCGGATATTTCTCATAAGCTTCCATTACTTCGCCGATTGGTGGCTGAGAGGATGTTGGATTATTTCCTTTTGCAATCTCTCCATAGAATGCATCCATGCTAATCTGAGTATCTCTTCCCTCTAAATCACCGATACTCACACAAAGTGGTAATACTTCAATTCCCATTTCTTTTCCTTCTTCCACGGTAAAAAGTGTAGAAGAATCTGTAATAATCTGTACCATCACTAAACCCCTTTTCCAAAAATGTATGTAGTTTTTAACTCTATATAGAATAGTTTGCAATACTTTTTGCATTTCGTCAAGATAAATCTTTTATTAACAGTCGATACTCTCTCAAATCATTCGTCTTTTTTATCTTTTTTAACGTTTTTTCCTGCCCTGGGAACATAACTGCCCACCAGGACCAAAGCTCCTTCATCTTGAAAAGTGTGTTGCGATCACCACACATATAAGCATCGTAGCCTTCCAGAATTTCGTCATGGAACTTCTGAAAAGTCTCTCGATCTTCCTGATTACTTAACATCCCTGGTCTTGCAATCAAACCTCGCCCTAGCATGAACTTGTCGCACTTTTCCCATCTGCTATCTAAGTTTTGCAACGCTTCTAAGCTATTGATATCGCCATTATAACAAAGGGAATGCTTTGTTCTCTCCAAATAGCGTTCAAACACCTCATAATGTGGTGTCCCTTTATACATTTCACATCCCAAACGTGGATGGATAATAATTTCCTCAAAAGGAAATCTCTCATACAAATGAAAAAGACGTTCTGCTTCCTCCACGTCCCAATAACCGATTCGAGTTTTGATGGATAATTTCACATCAGCCACTTTGAAAAAACGGTCAAAGAACTCTTCCATCTGGTCTGGATATTCCAGGAAACCAGAGCCTTTTCCTTTGGTGGTAACTGTCTTGGAAGGGCACCCCAGATTCAAATTGATTTCCTCATAACCATAATCTTCTTTTAATTGCTTACATATATCAATCAAATCTTCCGCCTTATTGGTCAAAACCTGTGGTACGATGTAAAGTCCCTGATTGTTTTCTGGGAGAATGTCTCTTTTTTCTCTTGTGTCCATCAGTTTCTTGGTGTGGGGCGAGATAAATGGCGTGAAATACTTGTCTACGCCACCATAATACTTCGCATATGCATTTCGAAACACGTATCCGGTAATCCCCTCTAATGGGGCAAAATAAACTTGCATAAACTACTCCTATTCAATCGTAAGATTCATCGAATTTTCTTCCAGCCATTGCTTCTGTTTCTTGAAATCGGGCATATATTTCTGCACCTGATTCCAAAATTCTCTACTGTGATCCATATGTTTACGGTGGCAAAGCTCATGTATCACTACATAATCAATCGCCTCCGGACAAGCCATAACTAGACGCCAGCTAAAAGTAATATCTCCATTGCTATCGCAACTCCCCCACTGACTCTTACGGCTCTTGATAGATACTGAATTTACTGTCACACCCACAATGGACTGATAATATTCGACACGCTTGCTGACATAGGCAAAGGCCTGCTTTTTGTACCATTTCTTTAGGTCATTTCGAAGCTTCTCAATTTTTTCTGCATTCTCTGGTGCTTCGTAATCCTCTTCCAAACTTTCAAAATATGGTGTCTTAATTATGATTTTTCCGTCTTCAAAAGCAATGCTATTTTTCTTCCCACTCTGCATTTCTACCAAACGCTCTTCGCCCAGATATGGAAAAGAATAGTCTGTTTCAAAACGGCGAACCAGCTTCATATCTTCGCGGTCCTGCTGGATATCACGCTGTTTCAATATCCAATCAAGCTTTTGTTCTACAAAGCTTTTAAGCTCCCCATCTGTTGGATACAGACGGGGAGCTTTTATAGTTACGCTACCGTCTTTGTTCACTGACATACAGACTGTTTTGCGTTTGCTCCTTACAATATGAATTTGTATATTTTCTGAATTATATTGTACTTGCATCATTTTAACTAAAGTAAACTAACTCATCCTCTGGTTTTTCTGCTGGTTCGATAGAAATTGGATAAAGCACTGGACCTTTTCCCTTGTATTCCATAGCGAATTCTACGCGAATTTCTGCGGTAATGGTAATCCATGATTTGTGTGGTATCTCTTTTTCTCTTGGATACTTACACTTGAATCCAATAAAGGTGATGTCATCCACACAACAGGTCATGGCAAAACGACCTGGTACCATCACACCGCTCTTTAAGTTATCTGGATTGTATACGAGTGCAAGGAATTTTACCTTTTTACCGTGGTATTTCTTATAATTATCTACTGCGTCCATGTACCAGATACCATAATCTGCGTCAGAAAGCTCGATAATATCCTGATTGATATCAAATGGTAATTCTTCTGGTCTTTCATCGATGGTTCCATCTTTTCTTTCATAAACAATCTGAGCTTTGCGGTTTACCGTTTTGATGAGACGACGGAGTTTGCCTCTGTCTGTGTCATCATCCGTACGGTTAAAAATAACCACGTCTGCTTCAAATACCTGCTCCTGCATCATGGCACGCATATTATTCCAGTAGCTTTCAAATGTGGTGGAATCTACTGTTGCAAGTGACTGTACCATTACCCAGCCCTTTGGAAGATTCGCTTCTAAAAACTTCGCAACTTCCCATGTGCCATTGTATTCAATAAATACCTGCTCTGGTTTGTACTGTTCGTTGATTTCTGCAAGTTTTGCGTCTGTGAAGTCTTCTTCTTTCTCGATGGTTACCAAAGAAAAGTTGATTTCTGCAAGCTTGTCCTCATCATATTCTACATCTCCGTCTTCGCACATGATGACAATGCCTTTGCCTTCTGCAAATTCATTTTCAAACAAAGTTTCCTGTACGAGAGATGTCTTTCCGCTGTCCATAAATCCAGTAAAGAAATATACTGGTATTTCCTGAATTGCCATATATTTTTCCTCCAAAATAATTGGTCTTACCTAAGCATTTGGCTTAGGCAATTCCGAAAAGTTCCATTAATTTGTGGTCGTCAATATCTGTACCGATTACACAAAGTCTGCCTGTGTAGTCTGGCTGTCCTTCGCGAAGCTCGTATTCGCCTGGAACCATATCAAAGTAAATCCATGTTCCGTCTGTACCTTCTACCATACCCTTCGCACGAAGGATTGTGCCATAGTCTTCTGTATCGCAGAAAATCTTCAAGATTTCTTCAATCTTAGCACGGTCGAACTTGTGAGGTGTTTCCTTACCCCAGCTTGTAAATACATCATCTGCATGATGGTGTCCATGTTCATGGTCGTGATCATGGCAGCCACAGGTGCAGTGCTCATCATGGTCGTGATGATGTTCGTGCTCATGATGATGGTCATGATGTTCCTCGTGATCATGATGATCTTCATGATGGTGATGTTCATGATGATGCTCGTGTTCTTCGTGGTCATGATGATGTTCGTGGTGATGGTCATGATCGTGGTCATGATGTTCATGGTCGTGACAACCGCAAGTGCAATCCTCACCATGCTCATGGTGATGTTCGTGGTCGTGATGATGTCCGTGGCAACATTCTTCCTCATGGTCGTGATGGTGCTCATGGTGTTCACAACAACATTCTTCGTCATGGTCGTGATGGTGATGATGTGCGTGATGTTCTGCAAGCACCTTCATCTCCAAGTTGTCCTGTCCTTCCATAACCTTAAGAATCTGTTTTCCATCGATGGCATCCCAAGCAGTTGTGATGATTGCAGCTTTATCATTGAGTTCCTGCATCATTTTTACACATTCTTCTAACTGTTCTGCTGTTGCATTCTGGCTACGGCTTAAAACGATTGTAGTAGCATGTTCAATCTGGTTGTTGAAGAATTCGCCAAAAGCCTTCATCTGCTTTTTCGCTTTTACTGCATTTACTACAGTTACAAGCGCATTTAATTTTACATCCTGTTCTTTTTCAATATCAATAACAGACTTCATAACGTCTGATAATTTACCTACACCAGATGGCTCGATTAAAATACGGTCTGGATGGTATTTTGTGATTACTTCGTTTAAGTTTGTAGCGAAGTCACCTACTAAAGAACAACAGATACATCCTGAGTTCATTTCTGTAATTTCGATACCAGCGTCTTTTAAGAATCCGCCGTCGATACCTACTTCGCCAAATTCGTTTTCAATGAGTACAATCTGCTCTCCTACGAAAGCTTCTTCTAACATTTTCTTGATAAATGTGGTTTTTCCTGCTCCAAGGAAACCTGAAATAATATCAATTTTAGTCATCTTCTTAATCTCCTTTATATTAAATATTACATATGCATGTGATATAGTTTCTCGTAAATACCTTTTTGAGCTAAGAGCTCTTCATGTGTACCGGATTCCGCAATACCGTCTTCTGTAAGCACCAGAATCTTTTCTGCATTCTGAATCGTGGTCAGTCTGTGCGCAATAACAAATGTGGTTCGGTTCTTTGCCAAACTTTCTAAAGAATCCTGTACTACCTTCTCACTTTCGTTATCAAGTGCTGATGTAGCCTCATCAAAAATAAGAATTGGTGGATTCTTTAAGAATACTCTGGCAATGGAAAGTCGCTGTTTCTGTCCACCAGAAAGCTTGATACCGCGTTGTCCGATATCGGTCATATATCCATCCGGGAAAGACATGATGAAATCGTGTGCATTTGCATTTTTTGCAGCCTCTATTACTTCTTCCATGGTCGCACCAGGTTTGCCATAAGCAATGTTTTCAAAAATAGTTCCTGCGAACAAATACACATCCTGCTGCACGATACCGATTTGGCTGCGAAGGCTCTTAAGTGTTACTTCGCGGATATCTTTTCCATCGATACGAATCGTTCCTGAATTCACATCATAAAATCTAGGAATCAGTGAGCAGAGTGTCGTTTTTCCAGCTCCTGACGAACCAACCAATGCCATATAGGAACCTGCTGGCACTTCTAAGTTGATACCGTTTAATACGGTGTCGGAATGATCGTTGTAACTAAAGGTAACATCTTCAAAAGTAATGTCTCCCTTTACATCCTTGAGCACCTCTGCATTAGGAGCATCTGCAATATCTGGCTCCATATTCATGATTTCCATGAAACGCTCGAATCCACTATAACCATTCTGGAACTGCTCGGTAAAGTCAATGAGCGTACGTATTGGCTCTGTAAATACGCCAATATAAAGCAGGAAAGTCAAAAGGTCTGTAACCTTCAAATCTCCCATGGCGATAAAATAACTGCCTGCTACGATTACCACCACCTGAACCATGGTCGTAAACGCATGAATTCCTGCATGGAAGCTTCCCATGTAAAAATAGCTATTTTCCTTTGCAGATAAAAAGCCATCATTTCCTACCTTGAACTTTTCGTTTTCTACTTCTTCGTTGGCAAAGGATTTTACCACACGAATACCGGAAAGATTATCCTCTATCTGTCCATTGATTTCTGCAATCTTCTGACGGTTTCTGCGGAAAGCCTTGCGCATTCTTTTATTCAGGAAAAATGCATAAGCAAACATAAATGGAAGCACTGCAAATGCCGCCAATGTCAGCTTAGAATCAATGCTAGTTAAAATAATCAGCGCACCTGAAATTTTCAACCCCGATAAGATGATATTTTCTGGCCCATGATGCAAAAGCTCCGTGATATCAAACAAGTCCGTCGTAATACGGCTCATGAGCTGTCCTACCTTCTGGTCATCATAGAAAGAAAAGGAAAGCTTCTGCATATGATTGAAAATCTCTGCTCGCATATTATATTCAATTTTGGCACCCATAACATGTCCGTAATTTCCAATAAAGAACTTACAGAAAAAGTCCAGTGCAATCAAAAGCACCAGCACAATGGCTACCTTGATAATCTGAGATAATATCTCTTCTGCTGGCAGATAAATCAATGTATTTGTCACATATCGAACAATCAGTGGTATCGATAATGCAATCCCTGCGGATAATGTTGCGAAGAACATATCTGCCAAAAACCATCCCATATATGGTTTGTAATACGATATTAGTTTTTTCATAAAATTACCTCTTTTCACTAACTTATATATTTTATCAATAAACTTTCGATATGTCAAAATTTCTTGTCTTGAAAATCTCGAGCAGACTCCTTATACTTAAAGGCAAGAAAATAGCTGGGAGGATTAACCAATGAGTATTAAAAAAGAATATTATAAGAATCTTGCAAATACAGTATTAAAAGGCTTCAAGAAAAGATTTATAGAAGGCTATTATTGTGAAACTGCTGCCGATGCAAAAGAACTAGCACTTTCTCTTGTACCAAATGGGGCTTCTGCTTCCTTCGGTGGTTCTGTTACACTTGGCGAAACTGGCATCTTGGAAGCCCTTCGTAACCGCGAAGATATTACACTTTATGACCGTGATACCGCCAACGGATCAGAAGAAGCAAAAAAGATTATGCATGATGCCCTTTCCTGCGACTACTATTTTATGAGTTCCAATGCCATCACTGCAGATGGTGAATTAGTAAATATCGATGGAAATGGCAACCGCGTAGCTGCACTCATCTATGGACCAGAACATGTAATCATTATCGCTGGTATGAATAAAATCGTGAAAAATGTGGAGGAAGGCATCAGTCGCACACGCAATATAGCTTCTCCTCAGAACTGCATTCGTCTTAACAAAAACAACCCATGTGCTATAAATGGTGTATGTGGAAACTGTCTTTCTAACACTATCTGTGACCAGATAGTAATTACAAGAGCAAGCCGTATACCGAACCGAATTAAAGTAATCTTAGTTGGGGAAGACTTAGGTTTCTAAACCACTCCTTTTGTTTCAAAAGCAACAAAAGAGCGATAAATTATGGCTATTCCAGTCACAATTTATCGCTTCTTCTTTTTTATATATGTTCAAACATCACTATACCTACTGTTTTTTACGTTTCTTATTTACGATTGCAGCAACCGCAACTAAAATAACACTTGCTACAATGAGTATCGTAAATACAAGTCCAGTACCAGTACTTTCAACAAGTGCAAAGCCCTGTTCACCATCTGTGAAATCAAACGCCATGTATGAACCTATTACTGTAAAGTCGCGTTCTTCCCAATTACCATTTGCATCCTTTACATATAATGTAATTTTTTCAACATTCATGTCTGCAGGAATACAGTAACGAAGCTCTTCTACACCCATATTAGAAATACCAACACTCCAATTCTCACTTACCGCCACACCTAAAACCGTCTTCTCTGTAGCAAGTATATTTGTAAGCACAACCTCTGTCGTAGTATCAAATGCCCCGATTGCAAGAATTCGTGTCTTACCATCATTTGTCTTATCTTTTCCCTGTGCTACCATATGTTTTGGATTAAAATCCGCCTCATAGGTCTGATCAAATAAAACATTGGTAAGTCGTGCTTCTGAAAGATAAAGAACTTCCTCTATTTCGTTCATTCCAAGAAGCTTTGAGGTAACAGGTTTTTCAAATACCCATTCATAGATATCGCCATCTTTCACTTCTGGAACAGGAAGCTGGTCTAATGCAAGTGTTCCACCTGTTGGAACAGTCAATACCACATCATCTTTTCCTTTTACAATAAAACGAATAGAAACGCTCTTGAATACTTCATTAAGATTTGGCATTGCTAAAAACTCTTCCAAACTGATTCTAGTAGATGCTCCTGTATAGTTGATACCGTCAATACCACCAATATTATTTCCAACAATATAATATGTATTACCTGTCACAAGAGGACCATTATCCTCTTCTTCATTACTTTCCGCTCTATCGTCTGGAAGCACCTCTGTACCACCAAATATACTACCAACATACTTTGTTCCTGCAGTAATGTCTACAAAGGCACAGTTGTCATAGCTTTCATATCCCCAGCCGGCAACACCTCCAACATAATCGGAGCCAGCAATGATACATTTGCAAATACTGTCAAAAATTACCGTATTACAACCACCTGCAATACCTCCAACATAATCTGCATTCAAACAGTCCAGATTACCTAGGTTCTTCGCATCTATCACCGCTCCAATAGCCATGTATCCAACGATACCGCCTGCATATTTCTTTGTTACAGATACTTTGCCATGATTCGTACAATCTCGTATTACAAGACGCTGTTTCCCTTCACTGCTTATACTGAGTTCCCCATTGATTTCGATATCCTCGTCCATGTCAATCGTGGATTCCATATTTGCATTACCGGCAATACCACCGACATATTTACTTCCATAGATATCTCCATAGTTCATACAGCCCTGAGCCTTGCCTACTGTATCTTCCACAGTATCGTCTCTAGACACATCTTCTATCTCAATGCCTATAGACATATCCATTCCTCCAAGTGAAACAAATATATCCGACATTTCACCTGACTCTGTATCCAAAGAAATATCAGAATCCTCCAAAGAATTGTCAAGTGAATTACTCAAATCATTCAGTGCCGCGTTGAATTTATCCTCGTCAAATTCTTCTGACTCTAAATCTTCAAAATCTTCCATATCCTCTGGAAGTTCAATATCCTCCATATCCTCTGGAAGTTCAATATCCTCCATATTTTCTGGCAACTGGATATCTTCTGTAGACTCCTCTTCCTCAGACTCCTCTTCCTCAGATTCCTCTTCCTCAGGTTCCTCTTTCTCAGCATTCTCCAGCTTCTCTAACTCATTTACAGCGTCTTTTATGCTCTGCATATCTTCATCACTGATTTCCAAATCATCAATATTATCTATTGAAATGTTCGTATTCATTTCTTCAAAGTTAATTACGATATTTGGTCGCATCTGTCCAGCGATTCCACCTACGCCGTTAGCACCATTAATTTCAGCATAGTTTACACAATCCATTAAAAAACCATTCTGAGAACCTACGATACCACCAATATTGTAGCCCATCTTTTCATATCCGACATTGCCTTTGTTGACGCAGGCACGAATAACACCTGAACTGGTTCCTGCGATACCACCGATGTCAGATGCAACACCCATCATTTCTGTAAATCCCAAACTGTCTATATCCATATCCAGGCTGAATTCCAGATCCATATCCATATTACTTAAGTCCATACCAATTGTATTATGCTCTACTGCGGTATTTACTTCTGCATTGTTGATACATTCACGGATTACACCTTGGTTCTTTCCTACGAAACCACCAACAATAGACTCTCCATGTACCAAACCATTCATCATACAATTTTCAATCGTACCAGATACTTTGTTTACCCCAACAAGACCCCCAACCATGGACTTACCAGAAACAACACCATTTACGATACAATTACGAATTGTTCCCTTATTAACACCTGCAATACCACCAATCATGGAATTGCTTCCTTCTGGCTGTATATTAATCTGTAAAATCAATCCATTTACCACTGCATCCTTTTGGAGATAACGGAAGAATCCAATAGCATTTTTATCTTGTTCAAATTCTAAGCCATAGATTTTATGCCCCTGTCCTAAAAAAGTTCCACCAAAGGTTGGGATCCCCTGAAAATCTACACCCGACAAATAAATGTCTTGATTTAAAACAAATACCTTTCCCTTACTATATGCTTCATCAATACAGTTCTCTGCCAAAGCAATTAAATCGTGTGTAGTAGAAATATATATTGCATCTGCAGGAATAGACGCTTCATCTACCTTACCAGCTTTCGGCCCCGCCTCTATGTCCTCTGCGTTAAAAGATACAGGCAACATAGTAAGCAATAAGCATCCAATCATGGATAACACACATATTTTTTTCAGCCATCTCTTACTCTTCATCTGCTGCACCTCCTTCCACAGTTTTTTCTTCTTCACTTTTTGCATTTATTTCATCTGCATAAGCTCTCTTTGCCTTTTCTGCAGCAAATGGATCTGCTTCCTGCATTTCTATAGAAAGGTTATTCGCTACAACAGCTGCATGTACACGGCCATAAACAACTGCATCTACTTCACCATCAATCACACCTTCTACCCAGCCATGAATACGTCCCTTGACACGCATCTGTCCAAAATCTTCATATTCTGACACATCAATAGTAGGTGCTTTCATAGAAAAGCGCGTGCGCTCAATAATCTTCTCTCCAATTACCAGGATACAAGGTAACACAAATAATACAAGCACCATAGAAATCAGCGTACCTCGGCCAATGCACTCACCCATAACCGCATTGGTAGGTTCGGTACTAATCGCACCAAGCAAGAATCCCATAACTGCCATAATCGTACCAGATGTAAGTACAGTAGGGAATGCCTTGTTTACCGCTACCGCAATAGCCTCTTCTGGCGACATGTGTTCTTTTTCTTCATCAAAATGACTGGCAATAACAATCGCATAGTCGATGTTACATCCCATCTGAAGTGAACTTACAATCAAATAACCCAAGAAATACAGTGGAACATCTGTAATCGTTGGGAAGGAGAAGTTCATCCAAATCGCACCCTGAATAACAACAATCAAAAGTATTGGTAAACCAACTGATTTGAATGTGAATAATAATACGATGATAACGAATACTATAGAAAGTATCGAAATAATGGTATTATCTGTTGCAAAGGTACTTCCTAAGTCTCTACAACTGGTTGAGTTACCAATTGCATATACTGGGTTCGTATAATACTTATCTGCTATCTCATGAACTTTATCCAAGAATGCATAGGTATCTTCACCTTCTTCTGGAAGGTCAAGATACACAACCATACGGCTATACTCTTCGGTCTGGAGCTGCTCCTTTGCCATATCCAGCATATCGAGCATTTCTACCATCTCTGCCATTTCTCCCTCTAGGGACAGCCCACTTGTTTCGAGGGTGTCTTTTAGATAACAGAATAAATCAAACACTGGAATGCGATATGTACTCATATCCACCAGTTTTCCGTACTGTTCATCTTCCATCGCATACATCATGTATAACATTTCTACGATATCATATTCAATTCCCAATACTTCCGATAACTCTCTTGCATTCAAGGATTCCGTAAGGGTTACTCCATCCATAAGCTCCGTATTGGCCAAACCCATGGTTGATTTTACACCTTCACACGCTTCTAATTCCGCCAAAATTTGTGCTTCTGCTTCATAATCACCAGTTGGCACCAAAATAGCTACCATATTGCTGGTTCCGAATACATCATTTATCGCATACATCGCTTCCTGTCGTTCGCTCATATTGTCTCGACGAACACTGGTCGTTGAATATGTAAATGGACATGCACTAGATAAGAAATATGCACCAATAAGCACAATTGCAAAGATTGGTGTAATGACCCATCTCGCCTTTGCACAGAATTTACCTATAAATGAAACGTCTGGCACTAATTTTTTATGTCTTGTTTTATCAATTAAAGGAGCAAACAGCATCAAAAGTCCTGGCATAAGGGTAAATACACAAATCAAAATAAGTAAAACGCCCTTAATAAGAACAATTGCTAAGTCTTTACCAATCCCAAAATCCATAAAGGAAAGTGCAAACAAACCACCGATAGTCGTTAGTGAAGAGGCCGTAATCTCTGGAATTGCCTTTGACAATGCCTTGATACAAGCTTCTCTCGCTGGTAAAATTTCACGCTCTGCACTGAAGCGATGTGCCAAAATAATGGCGTAATCCGTTCCCATTGCTAACTGCAATAACATACCAACGGAGTCTGAAATAAAGCTGATTTCTCCAAGCAGGAAGTTGGTACCCATACCAAGTAGAATCGCTACACCAAACGTCAGTCCCAACACTGGGAGCTCTGCATAGGCGGTCGACGTCAGTGTTAATGCCAATACAATAACCACTACTGCATAGACCATAATCTCTCCCATTTGGACAGCAAGGTCTGCTACCTGATCATATCCAACCGTCGTATCTATCATGAAATCATAACCGGTTAAAATTTCTTTGATAGATTCAACTGCATCTATTGTCTCCTGTTCTAAGTCTTTTCCATCAAAAGTAACCGACATAAGTGCATAAGCATCCTTGTATGACTCTGCCTTATTGCTAAAGTCTACCATTGTTACGCCATCCACCTCTACTATTTGGTCGTACAATGCCTTGGCTTCTTCATAGGTTACATTTGAAACCATAACACGAGCTGATGAAAACATCGCAAAGTGTTCATTCATCGTCGTAAGACCTTGTCTTGTTTCTGATTCTTCATTCAGGTAAACCGTTACATCCGTTTGTACCTGTTTCCAATTCATTGCAACCAAGCTAAAAAGAATAGCTGCTACGTAGATAAAGAAAAAAAGATTTCGTTTATCTACAATAAACTCGGCTATCTTTTCCATGAAATTGCCTTTTTCCTGTTTCTGTTCCATGGTCTTCTCCTTAATTTTTAATTTTCTTTCAAATTCAACACCGCCACAAAATAGTACAACTGTTGAATTTTGTGATAATATATATTATAATAAAAGTACAACTTACACACAATATGCAAATAAATTTCATTTGCTCAAAATCAAACAAAAATAATGAAAATGTTCAATTTTGCAAATACAAACAAATTACAAATATTGAGGAAAAACCATGGCAAAAGCAGAGTATCGAAGTGCACTTCGCTCCAAAAAATTAATTACCGATGCACTGGTTGCATTATTAGATGAGAAAACCCTAGATAAAATCACCGTGACCGATATTGTAAAGAAAGCAGATATTAATCGTGGCACCTTTTATGCACATTATAATAATGTATCTGACGTGGTAACTAGTATATTTGCAGAAGCATATAACATCATAACAAATTCCATCCATGAATTTCATGACTATAGTGATTTCGATATGGGAATTATGCTTCGGGAATTACAAGTTGTTATGGAGAAGGATTTCGAATTTTATAAGAAGATTTTCTCTTCAGATATCAACATGAAAATCTACGAACAGATTTCAAACGTATTGATTTCTTATGTGTATGACCATGAATCCGATATCTCAAATATCTCTCATGCAGACTTTGTATTCTACACAAGTTTCTACTCTGGCGGAATCATAAAGCTATATAGAGACTGGTTTATCGGAGAACTTCCTATGACCTTTGATGAACTAACAGAAAAAGCCTCAGACCTTTTAATTGATTTAAAAAAATGCGTCATGGAATAGAAAATAGGCATTAAAAAATCCCATGGATACCAAATTCTGTTATCCATGGGATTTTCTTATTCTTATCATTTATAATTTTCTTTTAACCAAGCGACAGACTGCTTCAAGGCTTCTACTGTCTTGGTTTCCAATACACAGGTACAATCATGCTTCTTGGCAAGCCCTAATCTCTGGTGCAAATCGATTTCGCCTGTACCAAGTGTCTGGTGGTTCTTGGTGCCATATCCATCATGAATATGGAAATGATTCAAGTGTTCTTCTAATGACATAATAAATGGTTCGTCAATATTATCCAGTGCATGAGAATGTCCAATATCCCAGGTCAGACCAAACACTGGACTTTCCATGAGATACTCAATCGCCTGCTTGTGGAAAGGTAAATAGCCATCGGTATTTTCAATATTGATTCTTACCTCAGAATCGCCGATAAGCGTCTCTGCCATAGTGCGAAGCTTTTTGATACCGCTCATATAGCTGTCGATATATTCCTGATACATACAAACCTTTTTATCTGGTAATGTTACATAGATGCCATTTAACATATGCATATTCAAAGATGGAATATGCAGCTTCTTTGCCACTTCAATGGTACGCTGAAGGGTTTCCATATATGCATCTGCAACCAACGGATTGAAATTGCACACATCCATGGTTTCATCTAAATGTATGGTGTAATAAATGCCATATTTATCTGCAATTTGCTGCAAATGTTCTACTTCTTCCATCTGTTCAATCTGATACTGTGGAAACGTCATATTTAGCTCCATAAAGGAAAGTCCAAGTTCCTTACAAAGCTTCGCACTTTCTTCCAAATCGTAAATTTCAATCAATGTAGGCATTCCAAATTCCATAACCATAAACCTCTCAATATAATTTTATTGTTTATTTTACACCCATGGGTAGAATTTGAATAATAGCATTTGTTTATAGTTACTATTCCAATTATCGCATGGCTTCCGCTACCATCTCTGCAATCGCTTTTGCACCATCATTGTTTGGATGGATTCCATCAGCTTCAAACCATTCTGGATGAGCCTCTGTCAAAGAATGAACATCAATAACACTAAATGGATATACGCTGGAAGTTGGCAACTGCTCTAACCGTTCTGCAATCTCATCCACAATTCCTGGCTGGATATCATACTTTGCGATTCCCGTTTCCTCGTCACAATCTTCAGCATAAAATGCCTCTGCACAAATACCGACATATACCTGTGGTAAATCTTCTCCTTCCACAAATGCAAGTAAAAGCTCCATATAATCTTCCATAAAACTATCGATATCTGTCCAGTTCTCTGGCTTCGAATCATTCGTTCCCATCATAAAAACAATAATATCTGCATCGTACTCCAAGGCAGCCTGATATACCTCTCTGTCCGCATATGGCTGATCCCCCTCCGGATTTACGCAGGCTCCACTTGAGCCAAAGTTTGCCACATGGTATTCTTCTCCCAAAAGCTCCTGTAAAACTGCCGGATAATTGTTTTCTTTCCAACCAGAAATACCGTGACCATACGTAATACTATCCCCTATACAGGCAACCTTAATCTGTCCTTCTTTTGCCTGCGTGTTGGCATACTTGCCAGACAAACCATTGTTATACATATAAGTATTTCCCGCCAGAAGCATAAGACAAAGCATAACAATTGTACATATTGCGATTTTGAGTATTTTCTTATCCACCATTTCCTTATTCTCCTTTTCTTATATAAATCCTATGAACTACTACCCTAAATTAGACAATTCCTGTTTCACTTTTTTCGCCAAATCACACATTTCCTTCGTTACTGTCATCTCTTGGCTAAAAACCATATAACTGTAATATTGACTTAATTTTGATAAATTGATAAGCAATGGATCACTAACAATTTTACGGATTTCTAATTTTTCCTTTCCATTCAAATGCTTCAAAGCCTTCCATGGATTCGTACCAAGATGCGATACAGCAATCCCTTCTGACTTTTTTATAAGAAGCTGTTCAATATCTTCGTAATCCTGCAAGAACCCCTGTAAACTTCCTAACTCTGCATCACTATTACTTAACTTCTGCTTATACTGAAGACTCGCTCGTGGAATCTTATCTGGGTCCACAACTGTAATGATAAAATATATATTAAACACCAAAGCCAAAAATACCAAAAACAGTGCTTCATAACCCCAAAAATAATAGAACTGCATTGGAAATATTCCACTGTCCGGCTGATAGATAATAAAATTAAAAGCTACCAAAATCACAGCAAAACAGATTCCTGACAAAATAAGCACCATATTGTGATATCTTTTCTTTAACAGTGTAATGATATCCTCTAGCAAATCATCGTTATCCGCTTTTTGTTGCAATCTGTCCTGAAAAAATATGTAACCAGTAAGAGTAAGACCATATAAGCCTGCAACTACTTCTGCACTTGTCCCTAAAACCTGCGCCATGGATTCCATAGAAAAAATTTCAACCGGAGAGAAACATAAACCTATAATATAATTCTGGGTAACCACCAATACAAGTCCAATTC
This sequence comes from Agathobacter sp., assembly GCA_017481285.1. GTDB lineage: Bacteria > Bacillota > Clostridia > Lachnospirales > Lachnospiraceae > Roseburia. Next base: position 18,441 of record JAFUPI010000099.1, read on the forward strand.
CCATCCATATCAGACCACTTGGATGCAATTTGATCCATTGAGTCAATTTGTCCAATTCTGCCTTTATTTTCTCTTTATACTGCGTCAGTTTCATTCAACATTCCCTCTCTCAAATGCTTGTTTGATCGAATCACCATCTTTGCCAATTCATCTGTCAATTCGTCCAACGTACAATCAATCACTCCATTTAACCATTGTGTATATACATCCACGATCCCTCCCATGAAAAATCGAACAGCAAACTCCATCTCAAAGGAAGTACGAAACATTTCTGGCGGATTCAAGGTCGTAATCGTTCGCTCAATCAAAATATACTTTAATTGATCCAGCTGTTTTGCAGCCATAGCCGAAGTCATAAGCAAACGATACAGCTCATTATTCTCCGCTACCAGTTTTACAATGTTTTGTAGATATGGTTTCGGATTTTCAAAAAAATCACTAAAGTCAATTTCTCCCATAAATTTTTGTGTATAATCTAAAACTTCTTCCTGTATTTCATCAATCAATCCCATCACATCTGGATAATGAGCATAAAAAGTGGAACGATTAATATCCGCTTTTTTTACAATATCTGTTACAGTAATTTTCTCAAAGCTCTTTTCTTTTAATGTTTCATAAAACGCCTGTCGAATCAATTTTCTAGAACGAATCGAACTGCGATATTCTCTTTTCTCCCCCATTTTATCCTCCAACATTGCCTTTTTTAATCCTATAATATCAAACACCTGTCGGATTTTCAACACTATGTTTCCATTAATTTCAGTCACCGTGTCGGATTTTCGACACTCACTTGGAAATTGTTGCTTGAGAAATCGTTTTTTTGACTTTATTATATCTCTGTAAGGTAACTAAACTCCGACCTTAGCAATAAAATTCCCCTGGACGTTCCCTCATTTCGTCCAGGGGTTTTTCCTATTCTTCTCCAACTAATTTCACGGTTATATAATCGTGATGTACTGCATCGAGAAACTTTCCAAACACATCCACTACCTTTAATCGCATGCTAGATGTATTGATGCAAGGATGACAGCCAAAATATTCCGACTGTAAAACATCCTCGTCTACTAAAAGTGTCACTTCATTTTCCTTGTCATTCATAAGCCCCATAACACTTGCAGAACCTGGGGTAATATCCAAAAACTTCTCCATGTACTCTGGTGGTGCGAAGGACAATCGTGCACTATTAATCTGTTTCGATATTTCCTTAGTTTTAAATTTCTTATCATTTTTAATCATGAGCAGATAAAACTTAGTTTTCTGAGTATTGCACAAGAATAAATTCTTACAAATAACCGCAGGGGCCAGTACCTCATCAATCGCTGCACATGCTTCCATCGTATTCGCTTCTGCGTGGTCTACTCTCTCGTATTCAATTCCAAGAGAATCCAATAAATCATAAGTACGAATTTCTTTCTCTAATCTTCCTGTATCGTCCAATGGACGACCTTTTTCTAATACTAATGCCATCACTATTTCTTCCTATCCGCTATTTTATCTTCCACTTCTCATACAAATCAATATACTCGGTTTCTACATTTTCGAAGGGGTGTACCTCATAATCCAGTTCAATCTGTATCTTTGGTGCAGTCCCTTCCTGAGCAACACCCAAAAGTTCTATCATATCAAAATAAAGCAAATCATCGTCCACTTTCTTCACTAACTGCCATTCTTCTTCCGTTAGCTTACTGCCCAAAAAGCGAACATAAATCATGTCAATTAATTTATCTTCCAAAAGCTGATACTCCTGCAGTACATCTTTAAAAGGACGTGGAACATCTGACATATATGCCTCACTGGCATCATGAAGTAAACATCCCAATATCACTCGTTTGGAATATCCTCTTGCTTCAGCCTCTTTTGCACATGCCACACAATGCTGCCCCACAGAAAAGAAATGCTTCACATGTCCATTTCCGCGACAGGTAAGTGACAATGCATGGGCAATATCTCTCACATCAAGTACATCCATATTCGGTTCCATTGGGTCAAAATGCTTCCCTGTGTAAGTCGTAATATATCCCATAATTACTCCTTTATTTCTGATTTAAAATTCTATCTGTCTCTGTTATTGGACGAAGTACTCGGCATGGATTTCCTGCTGCTACCACATGATCCGGAATATCCTTTGTCACTACACTTCCAGCTCCAATAATCGTATCAGAACCGATAGTAACACCTGGAAGAATCTTCACATCTCCACCAAACCAGCAATTATCTCCTATAGTAATCGGAAGAGCCTTTTCTAAACCCTGGTTACGTTCTTCTGCCACCGTCGCATGTACTGCTGTATATAATCCACAGTTTGGTCCAATGAAACAATGATTCCCGATTGTGATTCCACCACCATCCATCAAATATGCATTATGATTGATAAAGGTATCATGGCCAATCTTGGTATAGCAGCCATAATCTGCTGCCAATGGAGATAAAATCACACAATTCTCTTCCATGCCAGGGAGAAGTTTCTTTAAGATTTCTGCCCTTTTATCAGCATCCTTTGGACGAGTATTATTCAAATCAAAACATAAATCCTCTGCCTTCAATCGCAGTTCTAAAAGCTCTTTATCATAATTGGCGTCATACCAAAGACCTGCTTCCATTTTTTCTTTTTCTGTCATAATCCTTTTACCTTTCTCCAATAACAGCTTTCACCAGCTGCCAGGCAATGCTGCCTTCTCGGATATTTTCCAATGCCTCATCGAATTTGAACCACTTCGCCGTATCTACTTCCTGTGAAAATACAAAATCTGCTTTCTTTACCTTCGCTCTAAAACCAAGCATCAGCATTTCCTTTTTCTCATAAGGATAACTCTTGATAAACTTAAGCTCTTCCACATCTAGTCCCAGTTCTTCCTTCACTTCGCGAATCACTGTTTCCTCCGCTGACTCACCAATCTTCATATGCCCTGCCACGCACACATAAGTCGCAGTCGTCACATAACTCTGCTTTAAAAGAGCCACTTCATTTTCCTCATTCACCACTGCGGTGATGATGCAGGTTTCAAACATATCCCATAATGGAGTACTGCAGGTTTCACAGAATGGCACCAAACCTTCATCACCGATTTCTCTTTTGATTAATTTTTCACCACAATGTGGGCAGTATGTAAATCTCATATTTATTCTCTCCTTAATTATAGAATTCCTCTGTTTCAAATTTGTGATTTATACTTGAATAAGTTGATAGCATTACATAAGACTAAGTTTTAGCTGCTTTGCATCTAAAACTTAGTCGCGTTCTCCCCCGCTATCTTATGCACGCATACTGATTTTTAAGAATTTTAGACTATTGTAATCCGCAAACAGATTACATCTGTTCTAGAAATTGATCGATAGATTCTGCTTTTGCAGCTAGTTTAAGCCAACTTTCAAGCATCTCCGAATCATTTTCATTCATTATTCTATCTTGTAAATCATCTGAAATTTCGCCCTTTATTTTTAATAAAGACACTACTGCTGACGCTAGACCTTCTGCACGTCCTTCTGCTCTTTCATCTTTTAGTAATTCTTCAAATAACATAAAGCGCTCCCCCATTTCTCGATTTTCCTTAACATGCTTTACGGATTTTTGAAGTCTTTCTACAAATTCATCTCCAAAGTCCTGTGTACTCTCTGATAAGTCAGCTTTTACAAACTTTAAAAACTTGACCAGTGCTGTTGATACTTCTTCATCATTTTCACCCTTCGTGCTCAAGAAAATACTTTTACATCCGTCTTTTAAAATAAGCTCCTTGTCTTCTAGACATACATTTTCAAATGTGTAACAGTATTTCTTTTCTCCAAAAGGATCAAAGTCACAAATAAATATCACATAAGAATTCGGCAATTTGTCATATTCCTCACCGCTAAGCAAAAACTCCATATCCATCTGACTATGGTAATATCTGCTACGCTTTTCTATCGCCGGTTTTTGAAGTGCCTGCATTTCAATATCATAGTGCGTACCATTTTCGTCCTCCGCGTATACATCAAGACGAACACCTTTATACTCTGGATGATATAAAATGCTCTTTTCTTTACTTATCTCTACACGAGCGATAGAAATTTGAAGAACTCTCTCCAATAATCCCTTACAGTTACTTTCATCACACATAACTGCACCAAACATAAAATTGTTTTTAATCGTTAAGTCTTGTAGTCGTTTTCTTCCTGACATAGTTCATCCTGTAACAGAGGAATTCTATGTCCATATAGTAGCACAATTTTTATGGCTCTTCAACAACTGCCACCTTCAGCACATCCAAATTTATTTCTATTTCATACTCATCATCAATCAGCACATAGTTTTTATTATTCTTTTGGACAAGAGCCCAAAACTGTGCATTCTCTTCTAATACACTTTCCATCGTGCAATCATCATCCAATCTATTTTCGATCACATTGGCGTATTTCTTTATGTCGTCGAAATGCTTTCTGATATAGTTTTCGCTCATCACAAGACAATAATATCTTATATATTCTAAATAATCCTCTGAAAAATCCTTCTCCCAATCAAATGGAATATAGCATCCTTCCACTATAAGATTTTGCTTATTCTCTATTGCGGTCTTTATCATTTCACAAACAATCGGCCACAAATAATTCGTCAGGTCATCCTCGCTACTCATAGGTGTAAGCTCCGTCTGTCCGCTTCGAATTAGCCCCATTTTCAAATGGTCTATGGAAAGGTAAGGATATTTATATTTTTCAAGCAAATGTTGTGCAAGTGCTGTCTTGCCGGTGTGCGATGCACCTGTTATTAAGATAATCATGTAAACACCTCAAAATCTTTAAAATATATGGCTTGTTATTGATATAAGATTTGATTTTTGAAGAGATATGTAATTGATTCATTGCATTCTCCTGATAAGTTACTTATTCAAACTTTTGTATAAATCTTTTTGCCTCATTTCTAATCCAGGTTTGTTTGTGATTTAAAAATGGTTTCATCAATTCTACATACTGACCAGCCTGCATTTTGTATAACGTATTTATAACCTGTCCATCTACATCAGCATCATTTAGAATAGTTGCAATTTTACTAGCATAATTGGTATACTGTTTTCTTCCCAAAAGCAAAACAAAACTTTGTCTGCCTCTTTTGGCTCTTTTATCTAAGCATATATTTACAATTCTATCAATCTGAAGTTTGTTTGGACTTTTCTTCTTCTTAGAAAGAAACTGTCTTATCTCTTCACCAACACCCCATAATTCATGTTCAAACATATACCAATCATGTACATCTGGTGCCATCTCCATATATGGTAAATCTGGTAATAATTCATCTGGAATTAAGCCTTCTGCTTTTTTTATTAAATCTTCAAGTTCTCTATCAAACTCTTTTCTTTTTTCATCCATATGGTACTCCTCCGCTTTATCCAATTAGCGTTTAAGACATTTTTCTCACTCAAAGAATTGAAATTTACCTCTCTGTTAATGCTTCAACAATGTTTTTTTCAATATATTCTACTCTGTCAAAAACCATAGGCTTAAAATGTGCAGTTATGGCTACTACTATTTGATTTTTTCTATCAACATATATAATATTACCACCATCACCAATAGCGGCAATTACATCTCTTGTTCTGTGAGGAAGCCACCACAAAAAACCATAATCCTGATTTCCAAATTTCTCATCAGTAGATATGTAGGATTTTGTCATCATTTCAATCCAATTCTCACTTATAATACGGGTATTATTATAAACTCCGTTATTAAGCACCAGCAAACCTATCTGTGCCATTTCATAAGCAGAAAGAGATAATCCCCA
>JAFUPI010000012.1 GCA_017481285.1 Agathobacter sp.
AATCATCTTACGAACAGTCTTTTTCTGGTACTGGTAAATAGCTTCACCAAGTACTGCAAGCCATTCTTCATTATCAGCAAATGCTTCTTCTAATTTAGAGGTTACTGCTTTGATGTTTTCTTCACGAACCTGTTTTTCATCTGTGAAAACTGCTTCTTCCATTTCTGCTGGAGGAACGATTTCTTTGATAGCAGCAAAAAGCTCTTCTGGAATAGCGCAGCTTGCATATTCGTGTTTTGCTTTTCCTACTTCTTTACAGATATCGTTGATGAAAGCAATAATTGTCTGGTTTACTTCATGACATTTGTAAATTGCTTCAATCATTTTTTCTTCTACGATTTCATTTGCACCAGCTTCAATCATGATAACTTTTTCAGCAGTTGAAGCTACTGTTAACTGTAAATCGCCATTGTCCCAGATTTCCTGATTTGGGTTGAGAACAAATTCACCATCAACCATACCCATCTGTGTTGTAGCACATGGGCCATCAAATGGAATATCTGAAATAGATGTTACTAATGCAGCACCAATCATAGCTACTAATTCTGGACGACATTCTGGGTCAACAGACATAACCATGTTATTAAGTGTTACATCGTTACGATAGTCCTTAGGGAATAATGGTCTCATAGGACGGTCAATTACACGTGAAGTAAGGATTGCATTTTCAGATGCTTTTCCTTCACGTTTATTAAATCCACCAGGGATTTTACCTACTGAATACATTTTTTCTTCGTACTCAACGCTGAGTGGAAAGAAATCGATACCATCACGTGGTTTGTCAGATGCTGTGGCTGTAGATAAAACAGTAGTATCACCGTATCTTAAGATAGCAGCACCATTTGCCTGTGCACAAACTCTACCGATATCTACGGTAAGTGTTCTGCCAGCGAGTTCTAATGAATAACTCTTGTACATATTTTTTCTCCTTTAAAATCTTCTACTTTAATTTATTTCTCAGCAGAAGTTGCCGAAACGACTGAACAACCCATAGTTTCTATGTGCTCTTCAGTAGTCTCGGGTGACACTTCTGCTTTAGTAACGAAAGAAAAGGGCGGAATGAAAACTCCGCCCTACTTTTACAAACTATTTTCTTAATCCTAAACGTTCGATTAATGAACGATATCTTTCGATATCGATTTCTTTTAAGTAAGCAAGTAAGCCTTTTCTCTGACCGATCATCTTTAACATACCTCTTCTTGAGTGATGATCCTTTGGATTAGCTTTTAAGTGCTCTGTTAATTCCTGAATTCTTGCTGTAAGGATAGCAATCTGTACTTCTGGTGAACCAGTGTCATTTGCTCCTCTACCATATTCAGCGATAATAGCCTGTTTCTTGTCTTTTGCGATCATGTTATGATCCTCCTTTAAATATATTTAATCGCCCTTCTAATTTGATGGATACTCAGCAGCGGTCGGAGTGTCCGTCCACCGAGCATGGGCTAACCACACCTGAATAATATATCATATAAAAATATGATTGTAAACTAAATTTTTTATTAATCTAAATAACGCACACAACAAACTGGTTCCTGATAGAATGCATTTGAAATCTTGATACCATCTCTTGAGTTTGCCGCATGTACAATCTGTCCATTTCCAATATAAATTGCTACATGGTCAATTCTGTTACTTGAAGAATAGAAAATTAAATCTCCTGGTTTAAGCTCTGATTTAGAAATCTTAGTACCATAAGAAGGCTGTGAAGCTGAATAATGTGGAAGCTTAATTCCAACTGTTTCATATACCTTCATAGTAAATCCAGAACAGTCAACGCCGTTTGTTAAACTTTCACCGCCCCATACATAGCGATTTCCAACGTACTGCAATGCAAAGTTAACTAAATTTACACGAGTATCAGAAATACCATTTCCATATGTTAATTCTTTCATGGTATTTCCTGTTTTTAATTTCATTTCAGTTGTAACGTAATCTTTAGAAATATAGCCCTGGAAATTAGCTAATTCTACTTTTAACCAACCTTCTAATTCTTCAATAATATAGAATTCTTCATCTTTACTAATTGTAGAAATAACCTGTGACTCTGTGGTAGGCTCTGTACGCACACGAAGAGTCTGTGTAATAACAGTTGCAATATATTTTGCTTCTGTCTGAGCAATTGCAAGTGCTTCTTCTCCAGTAATAATGTAATCCATACTTACATAACCTTCTGCATTACCAGAAGTAATCTTATAAAATCCATTTTCTTCACCAAGGATTTCACAAGCAGCATAGTTTGTCATTTTACCAACTACAGAAGATGTTGTATTTGCCTCTTTACGAATATTTAAGTTGCCATCAACCACAGCAAGTCCTAAATTTGTGTAACCAAAAGTTTCATACTGTGGGCTCTGTCCAACTACTGTATTTTCTACGTCAACAACCCCAATAGAATCTTCTACTGCACCATTTACACCTGCAACTGTGTTGTTACCAGTTTCACCAATCGCTGCATTAGCACCTGCAGATGACTGAATACCATAATTTTCTTTGTCTATCATCATATTAGAATGACCTACTGTTGCAGATGATAAACCTAATACTAACGCTAATACAAGTACACCAGAAACTCCTACTAAAGTCTTCTTATCGAAATTCATAATTTTCCTCCATAATTGTGACTGCGATTCTACGCACCTTAGTGAGTATAACAGTATTATTTTACATTGTCAACACAATTATGTAATATTTTTGTAATATTTCCTTGCAACTATAATATCGGACTCCATTTGAGCCTTTAATTCCTCCACGGAACCAAACTTCATCTCTGGACGAATGAATTCCAAAAAGGATACAACGATCTTTTCTCCATATAAATCCTGACTGAAATCATCAATATAGGTTTCTACACCAACAATGTGCTCTTCCGAAACCGTTGGTTTGCATCCTACATTGGTAACACCCATGTACGTTTTCCCATTTACCAACACCTCCGTTACATATACACCATTAGGAGGAAGCAGTTTATTCTCTGGCAGAATCATATTAATGGTCGGCATACCGATACGACGTCCCAACTTCTTCCCATGCAGGATTTCACTCTTAATAAAATAATGATATCCCAATAATTCATTTGCCTTACGAATATTGCCATCTGCAATCTTTTCTCTTACATACGTACTGCTGATATCTCGATTACTATCCTTTAGTTTCTCAAGAACAATCGTTTTATATCCATACTCTTTTTCATATTCCTGTAAGGTATGATAATCTCCTGCTCGCTTGTAACCGAATCGAAAATCATCCCCAACGACAACAAATTTCATATTAAGAGAGATCGCAATCCATTCAATAAAAGCCTTTGGTTCCATAGACATTACTTCTTGGGTAAAAGGACATTCTATCAAATAATCAATTCCTTGTTTTTCAAAAATATACTGTTTCTCATCATTTGTCGTAAGAACATTTGCAACTATTTCTTCTACTCGATTGCGTGGAGGCATATCAAAAGTAAACGCCACAGATGCCACCTGATATTTCTTGCTACAATCTAAAACAGTACGCATCAATAGCTCATGTCCTCTATGCAGACCATCGAATTTACCAAGCGTTACTGCAGTCGGTTCTTCAATTTTAAAATCAAGTGTTTTTGTAATATATTTCATCTTAATTATTTTCCATTTAATCCATAAATAATTTTACTGGCTTATATTCCTTGCTTTCTTCTATATAAGTATAGATTCCTACAAATTTCTGCTGAAAATCATACAGACGAACACTTTCCTGCATTTTCTCTGCTGAAAAATCAGAGATAAATTCTACTGGAATACGATTGCCATTTATCACCATTTTTTGAGCTTCCGGTAATGCTGTTACCGCAACAAATTTACGAAACACCCCATCCACTGGTTCAATAAAATCCCACTCCTGCTCTGGTTTTTCCGTTATGATTTCCTGTAATTGCGAAAGTGTCAATGCATCTTCTATTGTAAATTTATCCACCTTTGTACGAAGCAAAGATTTCATACATCCATAGCAGCCCAGTTTTTTTCCGATATCATCACATAAGGTTCTGATATACGTTCCTTTTGAACAGGATACAATCATTTCCACTTCCGGCAATGAAATATTGGTAATTTCTATCTTGTGTATAGTCACAGCTCTGGCTTTTCGCTCAACTGTAATACCTTTTCTTGCCAAATCACAAAGCTTTTGTCCATTCACCTTTAACGCAGAATACATCGGTGGCACCTGCTCATAAGCTCCAACAAAGGAAAGTATCGCCTCTCTTACTTCCTGTTCTGTTACAGTAACTGGACTGACATTTAAAATTTCTCCTGAAATATCCTGCGTATCTGTTTCCTGTCCAAGAAGCAAAACTGCTTTATATTCCTTATCTTTATCTGTAAGCAAATCACAAACTTTGGTAGCTTTTCCCAAACATACAGGAAGCACTCCTTCCGCATCTGGATCAAGAGTGCCTGTATGTCCAATTTTCTTTTGATGGAACATCCCTCTCATCTTTGCAACTACATCGAAAGAGGTAAATCCCTTTTCTTTATAAACATTAATAATACCGTTTTTCAATTTCTGCTAAAATCCTCTCAATAACCTCATCAATGGTTCCGAAAATATTGCAGCCAGCAGCTTTTACATGTCCACCACCGCCAAAAGCCTGAGCAATTTCTGCCACATTTATATCTCCTGTAACACGGAAACTTGCTTTATAGCTGCCATCTTCACTTTCATATAAGAAAACGGCTACGTCCGTATCTTTTGTAACACGGAGCTGGTTGACAATACCATCCAAATCTTTCGTTGTACAGCAAAACTCTGCTAAATTATCCTTCGTAAGATAAGTAACAATTACCTTTCCGTCCAGATAAAGCTTGCTATTTAACAAAGCATATCCCAAAATACGATTCTGATTATATGTTTTCAAATAAAACGTATCCGTCACAATCTTTGGATAATCAATTCCTTTTTCCATCAAAATTCCGGCGGTATTCATGGTCTGTGCCGAGGTGCAGGAATACTGGAATACGCCTGTATCATGTACCATTCCCGTGTAAAGACATTCTGCAATTTCCTTTGTAATCTTGTCTGTATCCAACATATTGAATACTAACTCACAGGTAGAGCTTGCATCTGGAATAATATAATTATCTTCTGCAAACGACTGATTGCTTACGTGATGATCAATACAAAGTGTGTGTTTCGCTGCTTCGTAATATTTTGCAAAAGGACCTAATCTGCCTTCATCTCCGCAATCTAAAACGATAAACAAATCAAATGTCTTATCTTCTTCAAACTCATGATAAATTTTATCTGCATTTTTCAAAAACAAAAACACATCTGGAATGGATTCCAAATACAGCTCAACCTTAATTTCTGGATAGTAAGTAGAAATATAATTATACACTGCTAAAGTGGAACCTACACAGTCTCCATCCGGACGAACATGTCCTGAAATCCCTACAGATGTCATTCCTTTTAGTTTATCATCCAAATGAATCATTTTATTCCTCTTCTTCTATGTTCTCCCCACGATCATGTCTGGTTACTTCATCAATCTTTTTCGACATGGCAATACCATATTCAATGGACTGATCCAAAACAAATGTAATCTGTGGTGTATTACGAAGGTTAATCGATTTTGCAAGTGCTCTGCGGATAAATCCTTCTGCGCTACGAAGACCTGCGATTGTGTCCTGCTGAGCTTTTTCATTTCCAAGAACGCTAATATATGCCTTTGCAGTTTTGAGGTCAGGTGCGACCTCAACTGCAACTACACTTGTCATTGGATGAATACGTGGATCTTTGATTTCGCCACGAATAATATTAGAAAGCTCTCGCATTACCTCTTCGTTGATACGAATATTTTTAATACTATTTTTTCTCATACAATTTTCCTTTATTTACGTGGTACTTCTACCATCTTATAAGCTTCTACAATATCTAATTCCTGAATGTCGCTAAATCCGTCAAATACAAGACCACATTCATAGCCAGTACGTACTTCTTTAACGTCATCCTTGAATCTCTTAAGAGAACCTAAATCACCTTCGTGAATTAATGTACCCTCACGAGTAATACGAACTTTACATCCTCTTTCAATTGTACCGTCAAGGACATAAGAACCCGCAATATTACCAACACCTGAAGCCTTGAATATCTGACGAATTTCTGCATGACCGAGAATCTTTTCTTCGAATACAGGATCAAGCATACCCTTCATAGCTGCTTCTACATCTTCAATTGCCTGGTAAATAACTTTGTAAAGTCTAACGTCTACACCTTCATGATCTGCTGTTGTCTTAGCCATAGGATCAATACGAACGTTGAAACCAATGATAATTGCATTGGATGCAGATGCAAGTGTTACGTCTGATTCATTAATTGCACCTACACCGCCATGGATAACTTTAACCATAACTTCTTCGTTTGTAAGTTTACTCAGCGACTGTTTTACAGCTTCTACAGAACCCTGAACGTCTGCTTTTACAATAATGTTAAGTTCCTTCATATTGCCTGACTGAATCTGTGAGAACAAATCATCCAGAGACATTCTTGCTTTTGTTTCTTCCAGAAGTCTGTTCTTTTCTTCTGCAATATAAGTTTCAGCAAATGCTTTAGCTTCTTTTTCACTATCTGTATTAACGAATGTTTCGCCAGCCACTGGTACACTGTTAAGACCAAGGATTTCTACAGGTGTAGAAGGACCAGCTTCTTTTACTCTGCGTCCATTGTCATCAATCATGGCACGAACCTTACCATAGCTGCTACCACAAGCGATTGGATCACCAACACGAAGTGTACCCTTCTGAACAAGCACTGTTGCAACTGCACCACGACCCTTATCGAGCTGAGCTTCAATAACAAGACCACGTGCTTTACGCTTAGGATTTGCTTTCAATTCCATAACTTCTGCTGTAAGAAGTACCATTTCAAGAAGATTTTCAATACCTTCCTTAGTATGTGCAGAAACTGGACAGAAAATTGTGCTTCCGCCCCAATCTTCTGGAATCAACTGATGTTCAGAAAGTTCCTGTTTTACTCTGTCAATATTTGCTGTTGGCTTATCAATCTTGTTGATTGCAACGATAATTTCTACACCAGCTGCTTTTGCATGATTAATCGCTTCTACGGTCTGAGGCATTACACCATCATCCGCAGCAACTACTAAGATAGCAATATCAGTAGAATTTGCACCACGCATACGCATAGCTGTAAATGCTTCATGACCAGGTGTATCAAGGAATGTGATATTCTGATCATTGATTGATACTACAGAAGCACCAATGTGCTGTGTAATACCACCTGCTTCTCTTGCTGTAACCTTAGTAGAACGAATTGCATCAAGAAGGGATGTTTTACCGTGGTCTACATGACCCATTACACAAACTACTGGTGGACGAGCAACCATATCTGATTCATTTTCTTCGTCTTCTTTTAACAATTCAGCAATAACGTCAACTTTTTCTTCCTGTTCACAGATGAAATTGAATTCCAAAGCAATTTCTTCTGCTTCTTCAAAGCTTACTTCATTATTCATTGTAACCATAGTGCCTTTCATAAAAAGGTTCTTGATGATTACAGATGGCTGAACCTTCATAGCATCTGCTAATTCTTTGATTGTCATTTTTTCAGGAAGTGTTATTGTCTTAATTTCATTTGGATCTTCCTTTGGTTTCTGTGGCTGTGGAGCATGTTTCTTCTTTCCACCATTCTTTTCCAGGTTGATGAAATTCTCCTGTTTCTTGCCTAATTTATCATGTTCCTGACGTCTGTTATTATTGTTATTACGACGGTCATTTCCACGTTCACGGCTTTCTTTGCCACGTACATCATCCGCAGCAACTGCAGATTCCTTATTGAATTTATCCATTTCACGATCAAAACGGCCTTTTCCACCATTTCTATCGTTTCTTTCATTTCCACGGAAGTTATCTTTTCCACCCTGTGGACGTTCTCCTCTAGCTGGTCTATCGCCCTGTGGTCTTTCACCTCTAGCTGGTCTGTCGCCCTGTGGTCTTTCACTTCTAGCTGGTCTGTCGCCCTGTGGTCTTTCGCTTCTAGCTGGTCTGTCACCCTGTGGTCTTTCACTTCTTACTGGTCTGTCACCCTGTGGTCTTTCACTTCTTACTGGCTTTTCAACCTGTGGACGTTCCACTGGAGTATTTTCCTGCTGTGGCTTACTTGTCATTACAAGTTCATCCTGGTTAGGTGTTCTTTCACTAATTGGACGCATTGCACGTTCTCCCACTGGACGTGGTTTGATAATGGTATGCTGTTCCTGTTTTGGAGCACCTTCACGTCTTGGCGCACGACCATCTGGTCTTACTCCACCTCTTTCGCCATCTGGTCTTGCACCTGGTTTTCTCTGCTGACCATTTGGACCACCTGGACGTCTCTGAGGCTGTTTACTATACTGAGCATTAAATACAGCAGTAATGCTGGATTTTTTCTTTGGACGCTCTTTTGCTTCACCTTCTACTGCTGGTTTTTCAGCTTTTGGAGCTTCTTTCTTTGGTTCTTCAGCTTTTGGAGCTGGTTCTGGTTCAGCTTTCTTACCAAAATTTTTGCGCACCATATCCTGTGCTGCATCTTCTACACCACTCTGTGCAGATTTTACTTCATATTCCGTTCCTTTTAGGAACTCTACAATATTTTTTGATTCTATTTCTAACTCTTTCGCGAGTTCATGGACTCTCATTTTTGCCATTTATTCGTTACCTCCATTATTCAGTTTTACATGCTTTCAGCTTATTTTCTACCGCATTGGCTAAGTTCTCATCGGTAATTGCCAAAGATGCACGAAATTCTTTTCCAATACATCGTCCTAATTCTTCCTTTGTTCCAAATACATACATTGGAACTTCATAAAAATCGGTCATATTGGTAAACATCTTATTCGTGTTTTCTGAAGCTTCTTCCGACACAATCACCAAATATGCATGACCTGTTTTCACAGCTTTTTCCGTAGAAAATTCACCGCTTACTACATTTCCGGATTTTGCTGCAATTCCTAACATTTGAAATACTCTATTTCGCAACTTTACTCATCTCCTGTTCTAAAGAATCATAAACTTCTGCCGGAATGGCAACCTTTAAGGAACGTTCCAAACCTTTTCGCTGACGTGCTGTCTTTAGGCATTCCATACTCGCACAGATATATGCTCCTCGGCCATTCTTACGACCTGTAGCATCCAGAATAATATCTTCTTCTGGAGTCTTAATCACGCGAAGCAATTCTTTTTTCGATTTCATTTCACCACAGCCAACACACTGGCGCATTGGAACTTTCTTGTTAACCATTATTCTTCGTAACCTTCCTCGTCATATCCTTCTTCATAGTACTCTTCATCGTCATAGTATTCGTCATCTAAGTAATCGTTTTCATAATCCATGAAATCGCCTGCTTCACGAGCCTGAGTTTCGCTCTTAATATCAATCTTGAAGCCTGTTAAACGAGCTGCAAGACGAGCATTCTGGCCTTCTTTACCGATAGCGAGTGATAACTGATAATCAGGTACTACAACTTTTGCTGTCTTTTCATCACCATCTGCAATAACAGAAATAACTTTTGCAGGACTAAGTGCATTCTGAATTAAAATAGCTGGGTTTTCATCCCATGTTACAATATCAATCTTTTCACCACGAAGTTCATCTACGATAGCGTTTACACGTGCACCATTCATACCTACACAAGCACCTACTGGATCTACATCTGGATCATTTGACCAAACTGCAATCTTAGTACGGCTTCCTGCTTCACGGGAAATTGATTTGATTTCTACGATACCATCTTTTACTTCTGTAACTTCTGATTCAAACAATCTCTTTACAAGTTCTGGATGTGTTCTGGAAACCATAATCTTAGGTCCTTTTGAAGTAGATTTTACTTCTAACACATATACTTTGATACGCTCCGTTGGAACATAGGTTTCGCCCTTAATCTGTTCGCTTTCTGTAAGAAGTGCATCTGCTTTACCAAGGTTGATGCTAACATTCTTTCCAACATAACGCTGGATTACACCAGTAACGATGTCTTTTTCTTTGTTATTGTATTCATCAAAAATAACTTTTCTTTCTTCTTCACGGATTTTCTGTAAAATAACGTTCTTTGCATTCTGTGTTGCAATACGTCCAAATTCTTTGGATTTTACTTCAATCTGTACAATGTCACCTAATTCATATTTAGGATCAATCATCTGAGCGTTTACAAGTGAAATCTGTTCTACTAAATCTTCTACTTCTTCTACAACTGTTTTTTCCTGATAGCAGTGGAATTCACAAGTTTCAGGATTGATAACAACCTTTACATTGTCTGCTTTACCAAAATGATTTTTGCATGCCTGAACGAGAGAATTTTCAATCGCTTCTAACAATGTTTCTTTGCTGATATTTTTCTCCTGTTCTAATATATTTAACGCCATTAATAACTCATTATTCATTTTCTTTCATCCTCCTATTTTTCGTTATCTTACGCTAAAATCCTTATCTTATTTAGAAATGCACTGCCTGTCTAATAAGTGCAATATCTGATTTCTCAAAACGAATTTCTTCGCCATCTGCATCAATTGTGACGCTATCTTTATCGTATGCAGTAAGCAAACCATAGAATTCTTTATTTCTGTTTATTGCACGATAGGTGCGAATCTCAACTTCCTTGCCCATGTTGCGAACATAATCTTTTTCTTTCTTCAATGGACGACCTAATCCTGGAGAACTTACCTCAAAAGTATAGGAATCCGGAATAAAATCCTTTTCATCCAACAACACGTTCATTTCTCTGGCCACTGCTTCACAATCATTGACTGTAATGCCGCCCTCCTTGTCAATATAAGCTCTAAGGTAATAAATGCTGCCTTCTTTTACATACTCTACATCAACTAATTCAAAGTTCATTCTTTCTAAAATAGGTAAAATCAGACTTTCTGTCTTTGCCTCATAATCATTTGCTTTTGACACCTGAAACACACCTCGCTTTCGATTTACTAATCTTACATTTGCTTTAAAACGTGAATTGAGAGAGGACCTTTGCCCTCTCTCAATCTAGCTTTTCTATATCGTCTTTGTTAGTTTAACACTAAACACTAGAAAATGCAAGCTTTTTTCCAAAAACAAAGCAATTAGATAGAGAAGGATTCCATAATAGAAACCATAGTATCTACCTGTGCTTTCTGTTCTTCAGAAACAGCTGCTGTTTCCTGTGATGTAGCAGAGTTATTATCTACTACTGCAGAAACATCTGCGATAGATGCATTGATATCATGCATATTATTTACATCATTACGAAGTTTTTCAGAAATCTGAGCCATCTTTTCTGTAGCTACTTGTGAATTCACAACAACTTCATTCATCTTTTCTACTGTACCATCTGCAATTGCAATACCTTTTTCTACTGTAGCAATTGTAGTTTCAATAAGTACATTCGTTCTGCCAGCTGCAGCTGCAGATTCTTCCGCAAGCTTTTTAACCTGATCCGCTACTACCGCAAAGCCTTTACCAGCTTCACCAGCGCGAGCTGCTTCAATAGCTGCATTGAGTGATAAGAGATTCGTCTGAGAAGCGATATCATCAATTGTATTGATAATAGTGCTAATCTGTTCTGAACACTTGCTAATTTCTGCAATAGCAATCTTAAGTTCTTCCATCTTTTCGCTGCTTGCCTTAACTGTTTCACCAGCTTTATTTGATAACTGTACAGATTCTTCGGCTTCCGTAGCACTTGTCTCCATACTATGAGTCATTAATTCAATAATATCTACTAAATCAGAAACCTGTGCCGCCTGTCTGCTTGTACCATCAGCCAAATCCTGTGCTGCACATGCAAGCTGTTCTGCACCAGCATCAATCTGACCTGATACATCACGGATTGTAAGTAATGTATCGCGCATTTTTTCGCCAATTTTTTCAAGGGACAACTTGATTTCAACGAATGCACCAACATAATCTTTTTCCAACACGAAATTATAGTTACCATCTCCCATTGCACCTAATACATCTGAGATTTCACCAATCATTTCTTTATTATTCTTCTTCATGGTTGCAATAGAAGAAACCATGATACCTACTTCACTTTCATCCTCATACATATCAAGCACCTGGTCGAAATCTCCCTGTGCAAGATACTGCATTTCTACAGATACCTTTTCAATAGGAACAAGTAAATCTTTTTCCGCAAAAGCAATAACACTCAAAAACTGTTTTCCAATAAACAAGAATGCAATTACCAATATAACCTGAGAAACTGTTTGCAAAAGAGAAGTTCTAGTTGAAGCACCATCTAAACGAGCTTGAACAGTGGCAATAAGTTCATCTGTCAAATCATTAATTTGAACAACAGTCTCCTCATACTCATGACCAAAAACAGCTTCTTGTGCCGCAGCAATATCACCAGCTTCTACACTTGCCATAGCAGCCTCTTCCAAAGGAACCAAACCATTCGAAAGTGACTGAATCTTATCCAAAGTTGCCCATTCGGACTCCTCAAGACCATTCTCTTCCAAAATCGCAAGTGCCTTGTCTCGATTCTTATATGTATTCAACTCATTCATATACTCTTCTTTGTACACTGCTTCACCCGTAACAGAATACGATTGTACTGCAGAAGTCAAAGCCTTAGACCCCAAACGATATTGATCCAATGCCATGGTAACTGCAAGCTGCTCTCTTTTTACCATACCATTCGAAATACTAGCCAAAAGCATAATTGCCATAATCACAGTTCCTATAAAAAGAATAACGATATTTTTCTTACGAATCTGTGCCAACTGCGCTTTCTGACTAACTGGCTTTTTGCCATTCATGGCTACTTTTTCTTTTGATTTCTTTTTTTCCATAATGTTTCCCCCGTACAAACATTCATTAATGATTAAATTGTATACCAATTTTCTGAATATTTCAACAAAAAAACACATCTTTCAAAAAAAGATGTGTCTTCGGGTTGGGCTATTCATTTCGAATAACAGTTCGTACGGGAATCGAACCCGTGTTTTCGCCGTGAGAGGGCGACGTCTTGACCGCTTGACCAACGAACCATGCTTATGCAATATACCACATCAAGCGGTATATTGCAAGTGTTTTTTAATTTTCATATCCGTTTGGATTATTACTCTGCCATCTCCAAGAATCCTCGCACATCTCACGGAGACCATATTCCGCTACCCAACCAAGTTCCTCTTTTGCCTTTTCTGGGGTGCAGTAATATGATGCAATATCCCCTGGTCTACGATTTTTTATTACATAAGGAATTTTAATATTATTGGCAGCTTCAAAGGTTTTTACTACATCCATAACACTTTTTCCCTGTCCAGTTCCAAGGTTATAAATTCCTAGTTCAATATTCTCATCTATTTTATGTAAGGCTTTTACATGACCTCTTGCTAAATCCACAACATGGATATAGTCACGCACTCCAGTTCCATCCGGTGTATCATAATCATTTCCAAAGATACCCAGATGCTCTAATTTACCTACCGCAACCTGAGTTACATATGGCATTAAGTTATTTGGAATACCATTTGGATTTTCTCCGATGCGTCCACTCTTATGGGCTCCGATTGGATTGAAATAGCGAAGAATAATTACATTCCATTCCTTATCTGCCTTCTGGATATCTATAAGCATCTGTTCCAACATCGACTTGGTCCATGCATATGGGCTTTCACACTGACCCTTTGGACAGTTCTCAGATATCGGAATCTCTGCTGGTTCTCCATATACAGTTGCAGATGAAGAGAAAATAATATTTTTACAGCCATGCTGTCTCATTACATCTACCAAAGTCAAAGTTCCTGTTACATTGTTGGTATAGTATTCCCATGGCTTTGCAACAGATTCTCCTACCGCCTTCAATCCTGCAAAATGAATACAGCTTTCAATCTCTTCTTTTTCAAAGATTTCATTCAAAATAACTCTATCTAAAATATCTCCCTTGTAAAAAGTAATCTTTTTTCCAGTGAGTTCTTCTACTCTCTCCAATGATTTCACAGAAGAATTGGATAAGTTGTCCAACACAACCACTTCATATCCTTCATTTAAAAGTTCTACACATGTGTGACTGCCAATATATCCAGCTCCACCTGTTACTAAAATCGACATACTATCGTGCCTCCTTCTCAATCATGTCTTAAGTTTATCTTATTTTTCTTCATTTGTATACTATAATTTATCTTAACGTAAGAAAACCCCTATATAGTTGTTCATTTAGAAGCCTTATGCTAATACAGCGATAAATGAATAACTATATAGGGGTTTTCGTGGTTTTAAGATAAATTAAGCTAATTTAGATTTAGCAACTTCTACTAAAGAAGCGAAACCAGCTGCATCTGTAACTGCCATATCAGCTAATACTTTACGGTTTAAATCAACTTCTGCTAATTTAAGGCCGTGCATGAACTGGCTGTATGAAAGTCCGTTTAATCTAGCTGCTGCGTTGATACGAGCGATCCATAACTGACGGAACTGTCTCTTTCTTTCTTTACGTCCAGCATAAGAACTTGTAAGAGCTCTCATAACTGACTGTTTTGCTACTCTGTACTGTTTAGAACGAGCGCCTCTATAACCTTTTGCTAACTTTAATACTCTGTTATGTTTTTTTCTAGCGTTTAAGCCGCCTTTAATTCTTGCCATGTTAGTCTTCCTCCTACTTCATTCTTATTACATGTATGGTAAAATCTTCTTCATATTCTTAACGTTTGTAGCATCTACGATAGCTGCTTTTCTAAGA
>JAFUPI010000100.1 GCA_017481285.1 Agathobacter sp.
AAGTGCGGGCGGACATAATGGTATCAAGAGTATTATTGCCCATGCAGGTACACAGAATTTTATGCGTATCAAGGTTGGTGTAGGTGAAAAGCCTAGCGGCTGGGATTTGGCAGATTATGTGTTGGGACATTTCTCAGAAGACGACAATGCGAAGTTAAAAGAAATTATGCCAGATGTGATACAGGCAGCAACACTGATGGTCCAAGGGGATGTGGACAAAGCAATGAATGATTTTAATGCAAAGAAGCAGGTATAAAGCGTGAAAACATTTGTAGAACCCTTGAAAAATTTAAGCGGCTTCGCAGAGATGCGAAAGCATGCACAGCGTGAAAAAGGTCTATATTCCATTACGGGATGTATCGACGCACAAAAATCTCATATGATGTATTCTTGTAGCGATGGTAAGAGGAACAATATCATCGTTACTTTTCATGAACAAAAAGCGAAAGAACTCTACGAGGACTATCGCTTTTTTGATTCTAATGTCGTGTATTTTCCAGCTAAGGATGTACTTTTTTATCAGTCAGATATTCGTGGCAATGTTTTAACAGCAGAACGTATTCGTGCTCTAAAGGCGATTCATGAACAGGAGCGAGTGACGGTTATTACGACCTTTGATGCTCTTATGAATACACAGGCTCCACCGGAAAAAATGTGGAATTGTCTGCTTACACTTATGCCAGGGGATGAAGTAAAGCTAGAAGAGATTACCCAGCAACTAGTTCGTATGGGCTATGAAAAAGAGTATCAGGTAGAAACAATGGGGCAGTTTGCGCTACGAGGCGGCATTCTGGATATTTTCCCATTAACGGAAGAAAATCCAATTCGAATTGAGATGTGGGGCGATGAAATTGATACGATTCGAACCTTTGATACGGAAAGTCAGAAGTCGATTGAAAATATCGATGAAATAAAAATATATCCTGCGTGTGAGCTGGTACTTGCCGAGGAGGAAAAACGAATTGGTATCGAAAAGCTTTTGAAAGAGGCGAAGAAGACTTCGGATAAGCTTCGCAAAGAGATGAAGACGGAAGAAGCGCATAGAATGCTTTCGACTGCAGAAGAGAAGGCAGAGGAATGGGGCGAGCTTTCGATTTATGCGGGTATGGATGCGTATTTGTCCTATTTCTGCGAAGAAAGAATTGGGTTATTGGATTATTTTTCTCCAGAAGATACCTTCCTGTTTTTTGATGAATTGAGTCGTTGTGTAGAGCGTGGAAAGCAGACGGAGCTGGAGTTTTCGGAGAGTATGAAGCATCGCCTGGAGAAGGGTTATATACTTCCAGGACAGATGAAGGAGCTTTTCTTAGAAAAAGAAATCATTGGGAAATGTAATCAATTCTCTTGCATTTCATTTGCGGCATTGGATGCGAAAGCCAATGGCTTGAAACAGCAGGGAAGTTTTGGTATTCATGTAAAAAGCGTAAACTCTTATAATAATAGTTTTGAGCTTTTGGTAAAGGATTTAAAAAACTATAAGAAAAATCATTATAAGATTATTTTGCTTTCGGGCTCACGTACCAGGGCAAAGCGTCTGGCAGAGGATTTACTGGATGAGGGATTGAATAGTTTTTATACAGAAGATTATGACCATGAACTTCTCGAAGGGCAGATTATGGTCTGTTACGGCAAGGTGCATCGTGGATATGAGTATCCGATTTTGCAGTTTGCAGTGATTACGGAAACTGATATTTTCGGTGGGGAGAAAAAGAAGAAAAAACGGCATAGAACCTACGAAGGAGAAAAGATTGCAAACTTTACGGATTTAAACGTAGGGGATTATGTAGTACACGAAAATCATGGTTTGGGTGTCTATAAAGGAATTGAGAAAATTGAAGTAGATAAAATTCTCAAGGACTATATTAAGATTGAATATGCGGGAGGCTCGAACCTTTATATTTTAGCGACCCAGCTGGAAATGATTCAAAAATACGCAGGCAAGGATGCCAAGAAGCCAAAACTCAATCGTTTGGGAGGACAGGAATGGACGAAGACGAAGTCACGTGTGCGTGGTGCAGTGAAGGAAATTGCTTCGGATTTGGTGAAACTTTATGCCCTTCGCGAAGAGAAGAACGGTTTCGTATATGGGCCGGATACAGTGTGGCAGAGAGAATTTGAGGAACTTTTCCCATTCGAGGAAACACAGGATCAGGTGCTTGCAATTGAGGATACCAAACGTGACATGGAAAGTACCAAAATCATGGATCGTTTGATTTGTGGTGACGTTGGATATGGTAAAACAGAGGTTGCAATCCGTGCCGCTTTTAAAGCGGTGCAGGAGGGCAAACAGGTGGCGTACCTTGCCCCAACGACCATTTTGGCACAGCAGATTTATAATACATTCTCTCAGCGTATGAAAGATTTTCCGGTGCGTGTGGATTTGATGTGCCGCTTCTGTACAGCTTCCGAAATGAAGCATACGGTAGAAGGTTTGAAAAAAGGCCAGGTGGATGTGGTAGTAGGTACACATCGCATTTTATCCAAGGATGTAGAATTTAAAGATTTAGGTCTTTTGGTTGTAGATGAAGAACAGCGTTTTGGTGTTGCACACAAAGAAAAAATCAAGCAGATGAAAACCAATGTAGACGTACTGACATTGACTGCTACACCGATTCCACGAACTCTTCATATGAGTTTGATTGGAATTCGTGACATGAGCGTATTGGAAGAGCCACCAATGGATCGTTTGCCGATTCAGACCTATGTTATGGAATATAATGAAGAACTGGTACGTGAGGCAATCAATCGTGAGCTTGCGAGAGATGGCCAGGTATTCTATGTCTATAACAAGGTAAAAGATATTGATGAGATTACGACGAAGATACAGGCGCTTGTGCCAGAAGCAAATGTTGCATTTGCTCATGGTCAGATGAAAGAACGCGAACTGGAAAAAATCATGTATCGTTTTATCAATGGTGAAATTGATGTACTTGTTTCAACCACTATTATTGAAACGGGGTTGGACATTTCCAACGTTAATACGATGATTATCCATGATGCAGATAATATGGGCTTATCCCAGTTATATCAGCTGCGTGGTCGTGTAGGTCGTTCGAATCGTACAGCCTATGCATTTCTTATGTATCGTAGAAATAAGATGTTGAAGGAAGTGGCGGAAAAACGTCTGGCAGCAATGAAGGAGTATTCAGAACTTGGTAGTGGATTTAAGATTGCGATGCGTGATTTGGAAATCCGCGGTGCAGGTAATCTTTTGGGCGCTGAGCAGAGTGGACATATGGAAGCGGTTGGTTATGACCTGTATTGCAAGATGCTGAATGAAGCGGTAAAGGAAGCCAAAGGTGTAGTGGTCGAGGAAAAATTCGAAACCTCTATTGATATCAATACCAATGCTTTTATACCACCAAGCTATGTATCTAATGAGCTTCAGAAGCTGGATATCTATAAGCG
>JAFUPI010000013.1 GCA_017481285.1 Agathobacter sp.
AGAGCAGGTAACTGCATCCACACAGGAAAATACCGCGAGTACAGAAAGTCTAGCGGATATCGTAGAGCAGATAAGAATATTATCCGAACAGTTGAATCGTGTAGTGAATGGATAACCTTTGCCCGAGGGTTATTTCATAAATCAAACGC
Source organism: Agathobacter sp. (assembly GCA_017481285.1). Classification (GTDB taxonomy): domain Bacteria; phylum Bacillota; class Clostridia; order Lachnospirales; family Lachnospiraceae; genus Roseburia. The sequence continues at coordinate 150 of JAFUPI010000013.1, forward strand.
GTCCTACAATATGTAGGACGCGTTTTTATAGGCATATGTATTTTTATTCTTCTAATAATCGAAGTCCCGCTGTATCTGTTACAGGGAGTGAGAAGCAAACAGCTTTTGCTTTGGAATTAAGTCCGGCATTTTCCATAATAGCCTTCATAGTAGCATTTTTCTCGTTTGACTTAGAAACGATATAAACGATTTCCTTTTCGTCTGCTAAGGTAACACCCATGAATTTGTTTGCAACCTCTCCGGCGGTTCCTTTTGCGTGGATAATGGTTCCGCCATAGGCACCAGCTTCTCTAGCCGCATCCATGATAACATCTGTATAACCCTGCTGTGAAATTACAACGATAAGTTCATGATCTGTATTCTTCAAGGTTGATTCCTCCTGTTTTTGGTAATCTGATTTTTCTAAAAGAAACTCTAAGGTTTTACGTCCACCGACACTGCTAAGTGGGATAGTAAAAGCAATTCCACCGCCAGGTGCGTCGATTTGAAGTTTTTTCTGTAACTGTTTCTTTACAGTCAGCCAGGTTTCTTCTTCTACAACGGATATAGCAACAGCTTTTTCGATGGAATCAAGTCCAAGATAGTCCATGATTTCATTGGAAGCGGTACCATAACCGAGGGTTAAATACATAACATGCAAATCATTTTCGTGATAAAGCTTTAAATATTTTTCAATAATTTTTCGATCCACAATTGTGGTCATTAAATATATATTTCCCATATAAACCTCATTTCTAAACTACTACAGTTCGATGATTTCCATATCTTCTGCAGTAAACATAGATTCTGGAATTGCAGCCGCAGCTTCTTTCTGAAGTTTGCGATCTTTGAGTGTAAAAATCAGTCCCATGGTCTGAATGGTAATAAGTGGTGTCATGGCAACCATTGATACAACGCCAAAGGCATCTGTGATAATGTTTCCGCCAACAGCCTCACAAGCGCCCATTGCAAATGGAAGCAGGAAGGTTGCGGTCATTGGACCAGAAGCAACGCCGCCGGAGTCAAATGCGATAGCAGTAAACAGCTTTGGTACAAAGAAAGTCAGGAACAACGCGATAAAATATCCTGGTACAATGAACCAAAGAATGGAAATTCCTGTCAGTACTCGAATCATTGCAAGACCAACAGATGTAGCTACACCAAGGGAAAGAGCCATACCCATAGCCTTAGATGAAATTGCACCAGAGGTGATTGCTTCTACCTGTTTGGTGAGGACATAAACAGCAGGTTCAGCTTTAACGATGAAGTAACCGATGAGCATACCCAGTGGAACGATAATCCATGCATATGGAAGCTGTGCGATGGTCTGACCAAGGTAATTACCTGCAGGCATAAATCCTACGTTTACACCGGTAAGGAAAAGAACCAAACCTAAATAAGTTTCTAATATACCAACAAGTACTTTGATAACGGTGTGTTTGTTAATATCTCTGGCAACTAATTCAAAGAAGGCAAAGAAGAATACGATAGGGAAAATTGAAACTGCCATTTCCACAAAATAGTGAGGAAGCTGCTCGGTGAATAATTTTCCAATATCAACAGTATTATCAATGATAGGAATTGCTTCTGAAACTGTTTCTGTAGATTCAGGAGTAAAAATCATACCTAAAAGCATTACTGCCAGAATAGGTCCAATAGAGCAGAGCGCTACGAGACCGAAGGAGTCGTCCTCTGCGTGTCTATCGCTTCGGATTGCAGTAATACCCACACCGAAAGCCATGATAAATGGTACTGTCATAGGTCCAGTGGTTACTCCGCCAGAGTCAAAGGCGATAGCCAAGAAGTCAGCTGGTACAAATAAGGTCAGTGCAAAAATGATTCCGTAAAAGAATAATAATATGTACGAAAGTGGAATGCTAAATAACATACGTAAAACGGAAAGAACAAGGAATGCACCTACACCGATTGCAACGGCTAAAATCAAGGTCATATTTGGAATGGATGGCACCTGTTCCGCAAGTACCTGTAAGTCAGGTTCGGAGATAGTGATTACCACACCCATGATAAAACTGATAACGACCATGATAAATACATTTTTGGAACGGGTCATGATGGAACCGACACGTTCTCCGATTGGTGTCATAGAGCTTTCTACACCAACGTTAAAAAGCAGCATTCCCAGTATAAGCATAACAGCACCAATGAGAAAAGTCACAAGGATGCTAGGTGGTATTGGTGTGATGGTAAAACACAGTACCAATACGATTGCTAAAATTGGGAAAACTGCTTTTATTGTTTCCGAGAATTTTTCTTCGAATTTTGAGTGATTAATAAACAAAATATTTGCTCCTTTCTGTATAAATTTTTTCCATACTATTATAGCAGAAAAAGGAGAAAATATAAAGTAAAAGAACTATAAATTATTTGTCTTTTTTATTGGTTAAATGTAGAAACTTTTTCACTTTTGCTACACGTTCCCTGGAAATCAACATATTAACTGCAATACCAATGATTACACCGATTGCAGTGTCAAAAATACGATTCAATGGATATGTAATAAATTGATCCACAGGAGTATTAAACATAATAATACATAATACAACGCCTGCAGGCTGGATGGCACCTGGAATGACCAAAAGCTGACATACAAGAACTAATAATATAATACCTACAAATAAAAGCTCGAATAGCATAAAACGGAAGTTGCTGGTTGGTTCTGGATAATACTGGATATAAATATAAAATAATCCCATACCAATAAGTCCACCAATAATCGTACCAAATAAACGATTGCCACCGCTGCGTTTGGAATCTTTGAAATCACTTCCCATACCGAAAATAGCACCGATACATGCAAAGGTAGGGTTGCGTTCAAAGAAGGCATATAAAAGTGCACACAACGTAGCGGCGATGGCTGTTTTGACATTACGTAAACCGACATGAAAACGGAAATGTTTTGCTACTTTGTGATCGGATGTTCGAACATCTTCAATCGCTGCGAGTGCTTCATAATCTATATCTAATTCATCATCTTCAAAAAAATTGTCATTTAATTTTTCCATGAGTTCCTCCAAGTAGTTTAAAGTTTAAAATTGGTAAAAATATTATACATGATATTTTTCTATAGGAAAAGATAGGAAAATAATGAATTCTTGTATTAAAAGTGGTACAATGATTAAATTAGAGGAGTTAGAAAGAGGTTTTTATGTTAAATCGAATCTTAGACTGGTGGGATGAATTAGACCAGAAAAAAAGAAAGCTGATTATTGGTGTTGCTATAGGTATTTTTGTTATTTTGATAGGCATTGCTATTGGAATTGTAAATCGAAATGACCCTTCCAATGATTTTAACACAATTTATTTGGAAAGCGGTGGGACAGAAGATACCGAGGAAAAAGATAAGCCTTCCATAGAACAGGAAGATCCTCAAAGTGTTGCTGGCGGTGGAATGACCTCTCAGGAAGGTGCGAATGTCGATATTTCTCAGGTGGTAGATAAGTTGCCTTCCAATGAGACTCAGGAATTGACACTGGGCATCGATGTAGCGAGATATCAAGGAACGATTGATTGGAAGAAAGTTGCGGAATCTGGTGTGGATTTTGCAATTGTACGCGTGGGATATCGAACCTTGAAAACAGGTGAAATCGTTGCAGATGCCAATGCAAAATACAATATGCAGGAAGCTTCTAAATATGGTATCAAGCTGGGGGCATACTTTTTCTCTACAGCGATTACGAAAGAAGAAGCCATAGAAGAGGCAAACTGGGTGGCAGATTATATTGCGAAATATCAGATTACTTATCCAGTTGTGTATAACTGTGAGGGGTATGAGGATTCAGAAAATAGACAATATGTGCTGACGAAACAGGAGAGAAGCGATATTGCAATTGCTTTCTTAGATAGAATAAAAGAGCGTGGTTATTCTCCAATGTTTTATGCTTCCAAGAATGAAATGGAAGACGATGCCAAGTGGGAAACTTCGCGTTTGGAAAGTCGATATAAAATTTGGGTAGCACAGTATCCAGATACACCGTATCCACAGACAGAAAAAACTTCTTATACTGGAAAGCATGAGATGTGGCAATATACCAACAATGGTACAGTTCCAGGTATTAGTAAACCTGTAGATATGAATGTGGCATATTTCGGATTTAAAAATACAGAAGGTCCTCAGGATAGTGAAGCACCTGAGGATGTAGAAGCAGACGTGGAAGCAAATATGAAGTTCCGTGAAGTAAATGAAACGGTTACGGCAAAAGAGAGAACGAATCTTAGAAACAAGCCAAGTCAGGGAAGTGATAGTACCGTTATTTATACGCTCACAAATGGTGAAACAGCAACACGCACAGGCATTAGTGATAGTGGCTGGTCTCGTGTTGAGTTTAATGGGCAGACTCTGTATGCAGTTTCTAGTTACTTGACCACAGATTTGAGCATTAAACAACCAGAGTCTGAAGAACAAACCTATGAAGAAGCCAATGGAATTAAAACGAAGTTTACAGAGGTTGATGATTATGTAAGCGTAATTTCAAGTGTGGATCATGTGAATCTTAGAGCAAAGCCTACGACACAGGATTCTGTATCACCGGTTGTTGTTGAACTTCAAAAAGGTGAAGTAGTGCACCGAATTGGCGTGAGTGTAGATGCAGAGCATACGTACTCAAAAGTAGAATATAATGGACAGATTTTATATTGTGTAAGTAAATATCTGGTTGTCGTTGAAGAAAACACGGCAGAATCGGAATAAATGAAATATAGTATAGCCTTTTTCTGCCAAAAGAAGTATAATATATAGAAATAATACAAAGGAGAATGAGGGAAATGAGTAATTATTTAGAAACTGTCAATTGCTTGCCTTTTTACCTAATCGTAGCGGCAGTATTGATTTTCGTTGTAGCAATGTGTGTTGTTTTCCTTGTAAAGAGTTACAAGGCAGGTATCGCACTCGGTATGGATCCAAAGGATTTGAAAAAGGTTATGACTTCTAGTGCAACCTTTACCTTGCTTCCATCTATTAGTATTTTGTTAGGTGTGATTGCGTTAAGTGGTACACTTGGTGTTCCATTATCGTGGCTTCGTCTTTCTGTAATTGGTTCTTTACAGTATGAATTAAACGTAGCAGAAATTGCAGCAACAGCATTTGGTTTGTCAGGACTTCGTATTGATGAGATGACCATGTCTGCATTTGTGACTATTGCGCTTGTAATGACAGCGGGTATTTTAGGTGGCCTTTTCTGTAGTATTTTCTTCTTAAAGAAATATTTAGGAAAATTATCATCTAAGCCAAAGAAAACAGAAACAGGTGAAAAGAAACCGTCTTTTGGTGACCATGCGACAACAGCAATGTTCGTAGGTCTTTGTGCAGCTTACATTGGTTCCTACGTTGGACGAATTGCTCCAGGAGAATATCACGATATTATGCCTCTCTTTACTGCATTTGTTGCAGCTATTGTGATGGCAGTGTTCGAATTTTTGATTCAGAAAAAAGATATGAAAGTATTGGAAAATTTCAGCTTGGCAGCTAGTATGCTTGTTGCTATGGCCGCTGCAGTTGTGTTCCAGTTAATCTTATAGGAGGTGTGGTCATGAATATTCAGGATAAAGATAAGTTTTTTGAAGAATTTAATAATGGTCTGCATCGCCTCGGTAGATTTACTTTGATCGCAGGTATTATCATTCTTATGGCTGTACCATTTGCTTTTGGTGTAATTGTAGGTGTAATGCCAGATATGCCAGCCTTCTTAAAAGGATGGATTAACGTAGCAGTAGTATATTTTCCAGTATCAGTTGTAGAATTTTTAGTTTATGCACCTATGCTTGGGGCTGGTGGTAGTTACCTTGCATTTATTACTGGTAATGTTACGAATATGAAGATTCCATGTGCAATGAATGCAAGAGATATTGCAAAAACAGAAGTAGGTACGCCAGAAAATGAAATCGTATCGACTATTTCTGTTGCTGTAAGTGCTATTGTTACAACACTTGTCATTTTAATTGGTGTTATTATGTTAGTTCCACTTCAGCCAGTGCTTAGTGCTCCAGTATTACAGCCTGCATTTAATAACGTAGTACCAGCTTTATTTGGTGCTTTGGGTCTGAAATATTTTGCAAAGAGTCCACAGATTGCAGTGATTCCTTTAGCACTCATGTGTTTGCTTTGCATTTTCGTTCCATCTATGATTTCGCAGACAAGTATCCTTATGATTCCTAGTGGTGGTCTTGCCCTTGCAATCGGATTTATCTTATTTAAGAAAGGAAAATTATAATGGGCTGGATAATCTTAGGTGCTGTAGTTGTTTTAATCGGAATCGTATTGATTCGTACACTTACATTAAAGCCAACTCCAGCAAAAACATTGAAATTAGAATATGAAAAAAGTGAGCGTGCGACCAAGTATGGACAGCAGCTTGCGAAAATGATTCAGGATGAAACGATTTCAGGTAGAGAAATACATGATATCGCGAAGTTTGAAAAGTTTCATAAGACATTAGAGGAGCTTTTCCCAAATGTACATAAAACATGTGAAAAACATGATTTAGATGGCAACCTTTTATATAAATGGAAAGGTAAATCCGACAAGAATCCAATTCTTTTCATGAGCCATCAGGACGTTGTAGAAGCAACAGGTGTATGGGAACATGAACCATTCAGTGGCGACATTGATGAAGACGGCAACGTATGGGGCCGTGGTACAGTTGATACAAAAGGTAGTTTATTCTGTATTTTTACGGCTTTCGAAGAATTAATCGCTGATGGATATGAACCAGAATGCGACGTATATATCGGAAGTAGTTGCACGGAAGAATGGAGCGGAGATGGAGCTCCTAAGACCGTTGAATTCTTAGAAAAACAGGGGGTAAAGCTTGCCCTTGTTATGGATGAAGGCGGTATGATTATTGAAGAACCTGTAGGTGGCGTAAAAGGTATCTACGGTATGGTTGGTGTAATTGAAAAAGGTTATGGAGACCTGAAGTTTATCGCTCATAGTAATGGTGGACATGCTTCTGCACCAAAGAAGAATTCTCCATTGGTTCGTTTAGGAAAATTCATGCTTGATATTGAGAAGAATTATCCATTCCGTTCTGAACTTTCTCCAACAGTGGAAGAGATGTTTACTAGAATGGCACCAAATATGGATTTCGGAATGAAACTCATTTTTGCAAATATGTGGTTATTTAAACCATTGTTAGTAAAATTACTTCCTTCCATTAGTTCTGCTGCAGGTGCGATGATTCGTACAACCTGTGCATTTACTACTGCAAAAGGTTCGGATGGCTTGAACGTATTACCACAGGAGGCTTATGTAACAGCCAATATGCGTTTTATTCAGCATCAGCCAACCGATGAAAGTATTGAAATCATTTCTAAGATTGCAAAGAAATATGATTTGGATACAGAAGTTATTTATGCAGATCAGCCTTGTCCAATCGTAGATTACAAGGGCAATGCATTCAAGTTAATTGAAGAAGTAGCAGAGGATGTATATCCTGGTCTTGGAATTTCGCCATACTGTATGACAGGTGGAACTGACGCGAAGTATTATTCTAAGATTTGTGATAATTGTATCCGTTTTGCTCCAATTTATATCAATGGTCAGCAGTATGGAAGTATTCACGGATTAAATGAAAATGTAAATCAGGGCGCGTTACCAAAAGCAGTTGATTTTTATAAGACGGTAATTAAAAAAGCACATGCTCGTTTATAAAAGTACTTATTTAAGAGGCAGGTTTAACCTGCCTCTTTTTTTTATAAAAATGCTCATGCGATTTGTCGACACTATTCGACAAATTGTGCTTGCAGAATTTCGATAAGATGTCAACAGTTGATTTTTGTTTTGGAAAGGCGATTTTTGGAGGCATTGATGAGCAAATTGAGTGTCGCAATTGCAGATGATAATGAGAGAATTCTTCGATTATTAGGAGAAATTGTTTCTGATGATGAAGAACTTCAGGTAGTTGGGACCGCAAAAGATGGCGAAGAAGCGTACAAAATGATAAAAGAAAAAGAGCCTGATGTTGTGCTTTTGGATATTGTTATGCCAAAATTAGATGGGTTAGGTGTCTTGGATAAAGTATACAAGGATCAATCGATTCAGAAACAACCGTCCTTTGTAATGATAAGTGCAATCGGACAAGAACAGATTACAGAAGCAGCCTTTGCAATGGGAGCAGATTATTTTATTATGAAACCATTTGATAATGAAATGGTTTTGAACCGAATCAAAAGTGTGCGAAATGTAAGAACTGTACCGGAAATAAAGATGTCTAAACCTTATGAAAAAGTACCAAAGGGACCGAATAAGTCGCTGGAAGAAATTGTAACTGAGATTATACATGACGTAGGAGTTCCGGCTCATATTAAGGGCTATCAATATTTAAGAGAAGCTATTGTTATGTCTGTTTTAGATATGGATATGTTAAACTCTGTTACCAAGGTTCTTTATCCAGAAGTTGCTAAGAAATTTAAAACTACACCAAGTCGTGTAGAACGTGCGATAAGACACGCGATTGAAGTAGCTTGGAGTAGAGGAAAAGTAGATACGATAGAGGAGCTGTTTGGATATACGGTTAGTATTGGCAAAGGAAAGCCAACCAATTCCGAATTTATTGCTCTTATTACGGATAAAATCAGAATGAATCATACTAGCCAATCATAAATTTTAGGAGTATAATATGTGATATATAATGTACGAAAGAATTTATGGAGGGTTTATGAAACAGATTTTAATGGTGTCATCGGAAGCGGTGCCTTATATTAAAACAGGTGGGTTAGCAGACGTTGTAGGCTCTTTGCCAAGATATATCAACAAAGAAGAGTATGATGTTCGTGTTATGTTGCCGAAGTATGCATGTATGGATCAGCGTTTTTTACCTGATTTACAGTTTGTGTGTCATTTTTATGTGGATTTGAACTGGAGACGTCAGTATGCAGGCGTTTTCAAAGCAGAATATCAGGGGATTACATATTATTTTATTGATAATGAATATTATTTTGCAGGAAATAATCCATATAATAATATTTACGAGGATGTAGAGAAGTTTGCATATTTCTCAAAAGCAGTTCTTCAGGCATTGCCACTCATTGATTTTTGTCCAGATGTGATTCATTGTAATGACTGGCAGACAGGATTGGTTCCTGTGTATTTGCGAACCGTATTTGGACAAGATGCTTTTTATGCGGGGATGAAATCGCTGTTTACTATCCATAATATGAAATTCCAGGGGCGTTGGATGGTAAGAGAGGTTATGGATATTACAGGTCTTCCAGAGGAGATTTTCACGGCAGACAAGTTAGAATCCTATGGAGAAGCAAATTATTTAAAAGGCGGCTGTGTATACGCAGATGCTATTTCCAGTGTTAGTCCAAGCTATGCGATGGACATCACAACACCAGAAGGCGGCGAAGGTTTGGCAGGTCTTATGTATGCCCGTAGAAATGACTTGTATGGCATTGTAAACGGAATTGATTACGAAGAATTTAATCCGGAAACAGACAAGACCATGGCACAAAACTTTAATCTAATTACAGTTTCCATTGATAAGGATATCAATAAAGCAGCCCTTCAGAGAATGATGGGACTCCCAGAGAAAGAAGATGCATTCTTAATTGGTATGGTATCTCGAATGACGGACCAGAAAGGTTTCGATTTGGTTGCCTATGTGATGGAAGAGATGCTTTCTACGATGAATATTCAATTTGTGGTATTAGGAACAGGAGAACATCGCTTTGAAGAAATGTTCCGTTATTTCCAGTCCAAATATCCAGACAAAATCAGTGCACATATTGGTTATTCGGAAGAAAGAGCACATCAAATTTATGCGTCATGTGATGCATTCCTGATGCCATCTTTATTTGAACCATGTGGACTTAGCCAGATGATGTCTATGCGATATGGAACGATTCCGATTGTAAGAGAAACGGGTGGATTAAAGGATACCGTTGATGCATACAATGAGTATGAAAATACTGGTACGGGATTTTCTTTTAAAGAGTATAATGCACATGATATGATGCATGTTATTCAGTATGCAAATGATGTATATACCAATCATAGAGACAAATGGGATGCATTGGTTTTACGTGCAATGACGACGGATTATTCATGGAATGCATCTGCACGCAAATATGAAAATTTATATGAGAGACTTATCTCGAAATAAGTAGGATTTATATGATAAGTATAAGGGGCTATTCTGCGAAAGTGATGGATTTGCAGAATGGCCCCTATACTTTTTAATATGTTATTTCCTTGGTGTCACGGTGATACCAGTAAATATGATCTGATAATATTTCATCATCTGTCAGTTGTGTTTCATTTACATCTTGTATCATAGCATTTAAGTTTTCCAAGGTGTATCCATTTGGCAGGTTTTCCTTTGGAAAGACTAAGACTTCATGAATACTGCTTGGAATAATAATAACATCATCTTCATAGAGCGTGGCAATCTCTTCTAAAATATTAGGATAGAGTATACAGGTCGCTCCATGAATCTTAAGGTGGTTTGTTAAAATGCTGATATTGAGTTCTTCTAAAAAAGGAAGTGATTCATCGGTGATATATGCAAAAACATCATGCAGATTATCTAAACGAGATTCTAAAACACGTGGAGAGTTTGATAGGGCAGTTTCATATAAATCAGCTGCTGTAACATTCCATAATTTCAGATGCTGGTTGTAAACTAAAATGGTCGCATATTCGTGCATAAAATCACTTACACTGCATAGAAAAACAATTGCCAAGTCATAAACCAGTATGTGTGGGACTTGTTTTAAAAGCTGTTTGTTTTTCTCTGCATTTATCAGTTTCATGACAATGCGTTTTTGAGCTTTTTCGTAGTCGCGAAAAAGTGTAATGTCAAAATCCTCTTGCGGAAGATTTTCATGATATGTTTTTAAGATATCTTCATAAATATCTTCCAAAGATACACCATCTAAATAGCGGTGAAAGTAGGGATTTAAATAAATGGTTGGGGAAATGTTTAGAATAGGATCTAAAATGACAAGGCCGTCATAAATAGCACCATTATTCTTTAAGACAGGATATACATAAACTGTTTTTTGTAATTCCTGTTGCATGTGTTCTTTCACAGTTTCGATAAAATTCTGATATCGCATGTATTTCATACAGACTCCTTTGCATCAGAATTGTAACAGTGAGTATGAATAGAAGAAAAAAGAATCCACGAGGCAAAATACCTCGTGGATACGATAACAGTTTTACTTTATCTTTTCAATAGAGTTCTTATATTTTAAGAATTTATTGTACGGTTCGCGACTTCAGTTCTTGCCATAAATGATTTAATAATGCTGTTTTTTCATCATCGATAGAAGTGAACACTTCACACTCGGTTAACGATTCTTTCGAAGGTATAACTGCTTCATTATTGCGAACGTCTTCATCCAATGCTTCAACTACAGATGTAAGAGGAGATGCATAGTATACATATTCAAAGTTTGCAATTCCTATCTCATGTCCACAGAGATAATCAAGGAAGAGCATAGCTGCTTCTTCATTTTGGCATGTCTTTGGAATAAACCAGGAGTCAATCCAAAGGTTTGAGCCTTCTTCTGGAATTGTGTAAGCAAGGTTTTCGTTAAAATCCATAGCATAGGCCGCTTCTCCGGAATAGATAAGTGCCATATGAGCGTTGCCTGAAATCATTTCATCCCCGATTTCATCTACAAAGTATGCGTAGACAATAGGGAACTGTTTGTCTAAGAGTTTCAATGCTTCGCGAAGATTTTCTTCAGAAGTTTCATTAATACCATAACCGGAAAGCTTTAATGCTGGAATAAAGGCATCACGAACAGAATTCATCATAATGATTTCATTCTTGTGATTTTTGTCCCATAGGCAATTCCAGGAGGATACTTCTTCTTCAGTAACCTTGGTTGTGTCATACACAATACCTACAGTGCCATAGAAATATGGAACCGTGTAGCTATTCATTGGGTCATAGGACTGTGCCAGTTTCAAAATATCGGAATCCAGATTGCTGTAATTGGAGAGAGTGCTGTAGTCCTGCTCTAAAACCTCACCTTCGCTAATCAGTTTCTGGATGATATATTCGGAGGTACAGATGACATCATAATCGATGGCACCAGCCTTGTATTTTGTATACATTTCTTCTGGACTTTCATATTCTTCATATTTAATATCAATACCAGTTTCTTTTTCAAACTGCTTTAACACATCTTCATCGATATATTTTCCGTAATTTAAAACGGTCAATGTGTTTTCTGATCTTTTTCCAGTGGTACCGGAAGAATCGTCACCACAAGCTGAGAGTGAAGATATGGCAAATACAAATAAAAGACCAAATACAATTAGTTTTCGTTTCATTTTATACCCTTTCAAGTGCAGTACTCTTTTTTCTGTTTGGCAGGTAGTTTACCAATAAAAGCAGAATGAGTACAGTAAAGAATAAAATTGTAGACAATGCATAAAGCTCTGGTTTGATACCTTTACGAAGCTCGGTATAGAGCATAGTAGAAAGTGTATTTACACCAGCACCTTTGGTAAAGTAAGTGATGCTGAAATCATCTAAGGACATGGTAACAGCCATCAAAAAGCCAGAGAATACACCAGAACGGATTTCAGGCCAGGTTACTTTATAAAAGGCATAGAGTGGCGAAGCACCAAGGTCTAAGGCTGCTTCGTAAGTAGAGCGGTTGGCTTGTTTTAATTTTGGAAGCACATTTAGGATTACATAAGGAATACTAAATGTAATATGTGCCACCAATACTGTAACAAAACCAAGCTCTACGAATTTTACAAATAAAAGCATCATGGAAATACCAGTCACAATATCCGCATTGAGGAGTGGGATATTGGTGGAACCCAGATAAAAAGCACGACTTCTTGCTTTCATAGCAGAGATACCAATAGCTGCCAGTGTACCAATAATGGTAGAAATTACAGCTGAGATAACGGTAATCTGCAAGGTGGTAGCAAAAGCTGTCATAATCGTTTCACTCTGGAAACATTCGATGTACCATTTAAAGGTGAATCCGCCCCATTCTACACGAGTCTTGGAATCGTTGAAGGAGAGCACGATAAGTACCAAAATAGGCAGGTACAGGAAGAGGAAAATAATCGCCATATAGACGTTGGATAGTGTTTTCTTTACCATACAGCAGTTCCCTCCCCATCTTTGTCAAATATATTCATAATCGTCATACTTACCATTACGAAAATCATAAGGACAAGTGATAAGCTGCTGCCTGCGTTCCACTGCATTCCCTGCATGAAACTTTCCTCGATTACGTTACCAATCAGAAGAACCTTACCGCCACCGAGAAGTTCGGATACGGCGAAGGAGGTCAGTGCAGGTACGAATACCATAACAATACCGCTGATAATGCCAGACAGGGTAAGTGGGATAATAATTTTGAAGAAAATAATTATCTCATTTGCACCTAAGTCATGTGCAGCTTCAATATAGTCTTTTTTGATACGTGCCATGGAGTTGTAGATTGGCAAAATCATAAATGGTAAATATTCATATACCATACCAAATACAACGGCGGCAGGAGTGTTAAGGATCATAACAGGTTCGAGTCCGATGGACATAAGAACGGTGTTTAAAACTCCATTTTTATTTAGTAAAAGTTTCCATGCAAGAATACGAAGTAAAAAGTTCATCCACATTGGAAGCATGAAAATAAATACCACCAGACTTTGGTTTTTGATTTTTAGGTTGTTCAAAATCATTGCCAAAGGATATGCAAGTAATAAACAAATTAAAGTAGCAGCTACCCCTAATTCAAGGGAAAGTATCATTGCATGCATATTAATTGGACTTGCAATGTGTGACAAATATTCCAATGTAAATGAGCCATTTTCATCGAAAAAGGCATAGTACAATATCATAAGGAGTGGAAGAATAATGAAACCGATAATCCACACCAGATATGGACCAGCCAAAAGTTGGCGTCTAAGTTTATTCATCGATTTCTACAGCCTCCTCATCACTTGATGCAGGTTTATTCATAATCTGAATGTTAAAAGGTGTCACTTTGATACCTACGTGGCTTCCGACAGGAACCAGTTTCGTGGTATGAACGAGCCACTCGTAGCCATTTGCCATAACATCCAATTCGTAGTGTACACCTTTAAAAATAAGAGAAGTAACATCACCTACTAAATATCCTTCGTCTGGTGCAACTAATTCCACATCTTCTGGACGGATAACAACGTCAACAGGAGTGTTTTTACCAAAACCTTTATCTACACAAGGCATTTTCACTCCAAGAATTTCAACCACTTCATCTTCGATGAAGGTCGCGTCAATGATATTACTTTCCCCGATGAAGTCTGCTACGAAAGCATTTTCAGGTTCGTTGTAAATCATCTCAGGTGTACCAATCTGCTGGATGTAGCCCTGGTTCATAACTACGATAGTATCAGACATGGTAAGAGCTTCTTCCTGGTCGTGTGTTACATATACGAAGGTAATACCTAATTCTTCTTTTAAACGTATCAATTCGTACTGCATGCTCTGGCGCATCTTAAGGTCCAATGCTCCAAGCGGTTCATCGAGAAGAAGTACCTTTGGTTCATTTACAATCGCACGTGCGATAGCGATACGCTGCTGCTGACCACCACTTAAGGAGTCAATAGCACGATTTTCATAACCATCTAAGTTTACAAGCTTCAAAGCATATTTGATTTTGTCATCGATATAAGCCTGACTTTTTTTGCTGATTTTCAGACCAAAAGCAATGTTTTCCGCAATTGTCATATGTGGGAAAAGTGAGTACTTCTGGAATACGGTGTTTAATTTACGTTCATTCGCAGGAAGATAGGTAATATCCTGTGAATCGAAGAAAATCTGACCTTTATCAGGTGTTTCAAATCCACCAAGGAGACGAAGGGTAGTGGTCTTTCCACAACCGGATGGTCCGAGAAGTGTAACGAATTCATTTTCTCTTACATATAAGTTAAACTCATCTAAAACTAATTGTTTTCCATAAGATTTAGAAATATCTACAAAGTTGATTAAAGCTTTTTTCATTTCGGTTACCTTTCTATTTTAAAAACTTGGTGGGTTAGAAACCCAAATTAAAATAGCATCTCTGCCGGATTTGTTTTCAATAAAGTGGCGTTTGCCTGCTTTGAAATAGAAGGATTCGCCAGCTCGAACGGTGTGATATTTGCCACCATAGTTTACGCGGACAGTTCCTTTTATTACATATCCGAATTCCTCGCCAGAATGAGGCTGTAGGATTTCAGATACTCCGCCTGGATGAAGTGTAAGTCTTACTGGTTCCATAGCATTTTTCTGTGCGTTTGGAACTACCCATTCGACAAGAGATTTATTTTCTTCATCCTCTTTTTCAAAATAATCGGTCTCTTTAAAGACGATTTGCTCTGGTTCTTCGTCTGCAAAGAACTCCGCAGGAGTGGTACCGAGACACTGTATAATGTCGAGCAAGGTACTGACAGATGGGGTGTTTTGATTACGTTCCAGCTGTGAAATAAAGCCCTTCGTAAGCTCCGAACGGTCAGCAAGTTCCTGCTGGGTAAGACCGTACTGGATTCGCAGCTCTTTCATACGATTTCCGATATCCAAATTAATCGCCTCCGATTCCTAAAGTTTTGGTAATAATTGATTGAAAGTTTATTTTTAATACGACAACTGTAAAAGTTGACTCAAAGTTTACAATAAATAAACAATATAATTGATTTTATACTATTTATATGGAAAGTCAATACTTTATTGATAGAAATATTATATTTTTATAAATTCTAGGTAATAAGCCTATTATGTGTTATAATACTTGAAAACTTATGGAGGAATTGTTGTGCAGACAGGATATTATGAAACTAGAACTAAATATAGCAAAGAATATAGAGAATCTTGTTGGGAGGCAGCAATAGGTTTACAGCAGGTAGATGGCCTGGTGGTTAGTGATTATCTGAGAGAACTTTCTTATAAGGAAATAGAGGGTGAACTTACGCATTATGAGATAGAAGAACTTCTTTATAAAAAATATGAAGAGCAAAATGTTGAAGCAAGTCGCCAAAAGGAAGCAGATATCGTTTCGACGAGAATTGCAGCTTTGCTTCAAGAGGAGGGGTTTACCTTATCTCCAGTTTCTTTAAAACATATCCATAAAATGTTATTCACAGGTATTTATAGTCATGCTGGAGAATTTCGCAAGTATAATATTTCCAAGGATGAGCCAATACTAGGTGGTCGTTCTGTAAAATATGCAAATTATCAGATGATAGAGGATACGTTTGCTTATGATTTTGAGCAGGAAAAGAGAAAGAGTTATGCTGGTTTATCAAAGGAAGAAGTGGTAAAACGAATCGCTGAATTTACCTCTTCCATTTGGCAGGTACATGCGTTTGGTGAGGGAAATACCAGAACTACTGCGGTATTCATTCAGAAGTATTTGAATTACATGGGATTTCAAGTGGATAATTCATTATTTTTGGAAAATTCGCTGTATTATCGCAATGCTTTGGTTCGCTCTAACTATGGTTCTTATAATGAAGGTGTAATTCCGACAAATAAGTGGTTGGAACGTTTTTATGAAAACTTGTTGTTTGGAGGGAAACATGAGTTGCGAAATAGGGATTTGCTGGTAGAAAAGTATATGGAGGATATTCGTAAGCTGGTGAAAGAAGATTTGATTTACGGCAGTGTGAAAATAGAAGACTAAAAAAAAGAAGGTACCAGTAATTTGGTACCTTTTTTAATGAAGCCACTAACCGGGATCGAACCGGTGGCCTACGCATTACGAGTGCGTCGCTCTACCTACTGAGCCATAGTGGCATATTTTGTTACGACTTATGTATAATAGCAGAATTTCAAAAGAATTTCAACCTAAAAAAGGAAGGGAATGCGGTTATTTTAAAATAACCGCATCTACTTCCTGTGCCATTCTTTCATAGCCTTTAGGACTTGGATGTAAATGATCTCCACTGTCATACTCTGGTAAAAATGCAGATGGTTTCTTTGGATCACAAAGTGCTTTGTCAAAATCGATAACACCATCAATCAAATCGGTTGCACGAATCCATGCATTGTATGTAATGCGAAGCTCCTCACGAAAACCGGCGTAAGTACGCCAACCTTCAATAGGAAGAAGAGTTCCTACATAAACCTTATATCCATATTCACGTGCTTGTGCGATGTATTTTTTTAATCCATCAATGAGTTCGTCTGCGGTAGGCAAATCACTCATAGGACGGAACGGATTTACATCGGTTCCAACAGGATGGATGATATCATTGATTCCCTGTTGGATAATGACGGTATCAGCACCATCGGTAGGAACTTCATGAGAAAAACGTTTTGCACCACTTAAGCCATAGGATTCGTAGGTGATATTGTCGTATTCGCGAAGAATACGGGAACCGCTGGTCGCACGTCGGATAATTGCGGTATTATGATAGCCTTCCTCTTTACAACGAAGTGCTAAATAATCAGGCCAGTCCTGTGCAGTGATAGAGTCGCCATAGCATACAATCGTACGGTTTTCTGTGGAAGTATGTACAGAAACGTTGCTCAAGAAATAATTATAGCTGGTTCTGCGGGACACATTGATTGGAAATTCTTCAATTTCAGAATAATCACCAACTGCATATTGACCACCAGAGAGTGGACCGCTGGTAAATACCACAGAACGCATCTGCGTATATGTTTTTAAATAAAAGCTTACTTTAAAGAAAAATCCAGCCTTGATTTCACATTCCACAGGGTCAGAGACTAAGTTTTCACCTGCAGGAATGATGCATTGTGTTTGGCCACCAAAGGTAACTGGATAGAATTTCCCAGCTATAAGCAGAGTGGTTTTTTCAATGCAAATCGAATCGGTTCCACAATAGTTATCGAAAGTAAGGCGTACAGAGTCGCCATCGAAAGCGGAATAGATAGGGTAGCGAAGTGTTATATTTTTTCCATAGCTTTCTGGACGGTTTTCGCCGATGGATACGGCATTTCCCCAGATGGAAGCCCAATGTAATTTGCTGGATTCTTTCATAAATAAATACTCCTCCTTGGTTCGCAGGATTCCATTTGGAAATTCCTGTATCATCAATATACGATAATAGAAGAAAAAATTCTAGTATCTTTCAATATTTTGTTGTTCTTTTTGTGTTTTTATGGCATAATAGGGTAAGCTTTCAAAGTATAATCGAAAGATAATATCATGAGGTGAACAAATGAAAGAGAAGTTAATGAATATTAAAGATAAAGTTGTAGAATATGCGAAAAAAGGATGGGAGTTATTAAAAACCAATCCACTAGTAACATCTGTGATAGGATTTTCTCTAGTTTCTTTAATTTTAATTTTGATTGCAATGCTTGCATTACAGGAGTTCGTGGTTTCTGTATGTGTACTTATTATTATTGAAGCTGCTATGGCTGCCTTGCTACATCAGGCTGAGATTTGGAAGCATGGTATTTTGGTGGGATTACAGCTGCTTGCTGGTATTATCCTCAGCCGTATTCCGCTGATTATTATTTGCATTCTTGCATATGTTGCTGCAACATTTGCATTACAGTTTATGGGAAAGAAGAATGAACAAGCGTAATTATCATCAAACAATGTTAGAACTTATAAAAGAACACTGTAGTGAAGAAAAAGTTCCGAAGCTGCTGCTGCACAGTTGCTGTGCACCATGCAGCTCTTATTGTTTAGAACTTTTGTCACAGTACTTTGAGGTGGCAGTGTTTTATTATAATCCGAATATTTATCCGCCGGAAGAATACACCATGCGAGTAGCAGAACAGAATCGATTTGTTCAGGAGTTTCCAGCGAAGCATAAGATTTCTTTTGTAGAGGGAACTTATGATACTGAGAAATTTTATGCTATGGCAAAAGGAATGGAGCAGCTTCCAGAGGGTGGAGAACGTTGCTTTGCCTGCTATGAACTTCGCTTACGAGAGTCCGCAGAATATGCAAAGGCGCATGATTTTGATTTCTTTACAACGACACTTTCTATCAGTCCATTGAAAAACGCAGAAAAGCTGAATGCAATTGGGCAGAAATTAGAGGTGGAATATGGAGTGAATTATTTGTATTCGGATTTCAAAAAACAAAATGGATATAAACGTTCTACGGAAATTTCCAACGAATACGATATGTACCGTCAGTATTATTGCGGTTGTGTATATTCGAAAAAGCAGAGGGATGATGAAATCGCTGCAAAGGAACGAGAAAGAGAGGAATAGATTATGGCACAGTTATGGGGCGGTCGTTTCACAAAAGAAACTGACAAGTTAGTTTACAATTTTAATGCATCCATTTCTTTTGACCAGAAATTTTATGAAGAAGATATCGAAGGAAGTATCGCTCATGTTACGATGCTTGCGGCAGTTGGCGTTTTAACAGAAACAGAAAGAGACGATATTATTCGCACTTTAAAAGAGATTAAAGCAGAAGTAGAAGCTGGAACATTGGATATTTCAGACGAATATGAAGATATTCACAGCTTCGTGGAAGCGAATCTTATCGATAGACTCGGTGATACTGGTAAGAAACTGCATACAGGTAGAAGCCGTAATGACCAGGTTGCTTTGGATATGCGTCTTTATACCAGAAAACAGGTGGCTGCAGTGGATGCAGAATTGGAAGATTTGTTGCAGTCGATTTTGCAGATTATGAAGGAAAATACTGAAACTATCATGCCAGGATTCACACATCTTCAGAAAGCCCAGCCAATCACCCTAGCACATCATATGGGTGCATATTTTGAGATGTTTAAACGTGATAGACAGCGTTTATTTGACATTCGTGAAAGAATGAATTATTGTCCATTGGGTTCTGGAGCCTTGGCAGGAACCACGTATCCACTGGATCGTAATATGACAGCAGAATTACTGGGCTTTTATGGTCCAACATTAAATAGCATGGATGGTGTTTCCGATAGAGATTATTTAATTGAATTTTTATCAGCATTATCTATGATTATGATGCATTTGAGTCGTTTTTCTGAAGAAGTTATCATCTGGAATTCCAATGAATATCAGTTTGTGGAAATTGATGATGCATATAGTACAGGTAGCAGCATTATGCCACAGAAGAAAAATCCAGACATTGCAGAGCTGGTACGTGGAAAGACGGGTCGTGTGTATGGGGCCCTGACTTCACTTTTGACTACCATGAAAGGAATTCCACTTGCATATAATAAGGATATGCAGGAAGACAAGGAGCTTTCCTTTGATGCCATGGATACGGCAAAAGGTTGTATCGCATTGTTTAATGGTATGTTAAAGACAATGAAATTCAAGAAAGAAAATATGCGTAAGAGTGCAAATAATGGCTTTACCAATGCAACGGATTTGGCAGATTACCTGGTAAAACATGGTGTGCCTTTCCGTGATGCGCACGGTATCGTAGGACAGGTTGTGCTTTATTGTATTGAAAAAAATATCGCGATTGACGATATGTCCTTAGAGGAATTAAAAGTTATTTGTCCAGTGTTTGAAGAGGATGTATATGCTGCGATTTCCATGGAAACCTGTGTAAACACAAGACTTACCATTGGGGCACCTTCTAAGACAGCAATGGAGCAGGTGATTTTATTAGAAGAGGATTATCTGTTGAAACATCCTGCTATTCAGGCATAAATACAAGATGTTGGGCAAATTGCACAAAAATGCAAAAGATTTAGTGTGAATTTCTAACAACTTGTTTATTGTAATTTTATTGTATATCAAGTAATATATTTCTAACAAAGACAGTTGTTCGCGATAGGCGGACAAACAGATGAGGAGACGTGAATTATGAGTGAAAAGTTAAGAGTAGGCATTTTAGGTGGAACAGGTATGGTTGGACAGCGTTTCATCGCATTATTAGAAAACCATCCATGGTTTGAAGTAACAACCATCGCTGCAAGCCCTAGAAGTGCTGGTAAAACATATGAAGAAGCAGTAGGTGATCGTTGGAAAATGACAACACCTATGCCAGAAGCAGTAAAAAATATCGTTGTTATGAATGTAAACGAAGTAGAAAAGGTTGCTGCAGAAGTTGATTTCGTATTTTCAGCAGTAGATATGTCTAAAGACGAAATCAAGAAAATCGAAGAAGATTACGCAAAAACAGAAACTCCAGTTGTTTCAAACAACAGTGCACACAGATGGACACCAGACGTACCAATGGTAGTGCCAGAAATCAACCCAGACCATATGAATGTCATCTAATGTCAGAAGAAACGTCTTGGAACCACAAGAGGTTTCGTAGCAGTGAAACCAAACTGTTCGATTCAGTCCTATGCACCGGTACTTACAGCATGGAAAGAATTTGAACCATACGAAGTAGTTGCTACTACATATCTGGCAATTTCAGGTGCTGGTAAGACCTTTAAAGATTGGCCAGAAATGGTAGAAAACCTCATCCCATTTATCGGTGGTGAAGAAGAAAAATCAGAAAAAGAACCACTCCGTATCTGGGGTCATATCGATGAAGAAAAAGGTGAAATTGTACCAGCAGATGGTCCAACTATCACATGTCAGTGTTTAAGAGTTCCAGTATTAAATGGACATACCGCAGCTGTATTTGTAAAATTCAAAAAACAGCCTACCAAAGAACAGCTTATCGAGAAGCTTGTAAACTTCAAAGGTGTTCCACAGGAACTCGAGCTTCCAAGTGCTCCAAAGCAGTTTATTCAGTACTTAGAAGAAGACAACAGACCACAGGTTAGCCTTGATGTTGATTATGAAAACGGTATGGGCGTATCGGTAGGACGTATCCGTGAAGATCATGTATATGATTGGAAATTCGTAGGTTTGTCTCACAATACGGTTCGTGGTGCTGCAGGTGGTGCAGTTCTTTGTGCAGAGCTTTTGAAGGCACAGGGATATATTACAAAGAAATAATGGGTTCTAAAGTCTACGCCCGTGGAGATTTCCACGGGCGTTTTGTATGCAAAATGAATATATTTGAAAGAGTTTTAATTTAAAATGTTGCATTTTGAAGCATTTTTTAGTACAATTTGAATATAATATAAGAAAGGAGATATCTAATATGACAACAGTAAGTTTAAGATTTGACGACAAAATGAAAAAAGAGCTTGATGAACTGTGCGATGAACTGGGAATGAATTTGACTACTTTTTTTACAATTTATGCGAAAAAAGCGTTAAGAGAAAGAAAAATTCCATTTGAGGTTACTGCAAAAAAAGAAGATCCGTTTTATTCGGAAAGTAATATGAGAAGAATAAGAGAATCAGAAGAACAGATTCGCCAAGGAAAAGTTGTCATCAAAACCATGGAGGAATTGGAGGCGATGGCAAATGGCTAAGCTTACGTTTTCTGAGAATGGCTGGGAAGAGTATCTCTATTGGCAATCTCAGGATTTGAAGACACTAAAGAAAATTAATAAGCTTTTGAAAGAGGTTCAAAGGACTCCGTATAAAGGCAGCGGCAAACCAGAGCCTCTTAAGAAAGCCGAACCAAATACTTGGAGCAGGCGTATTAATAAAAAAGATCGATTAGTTTATGTTGTTAGTGATGATAGTATTTTTATCAAACAGTGCAAAGGCCATTACGACGACAAATAAACTTTCTTAGGAACATTTTTCAGTTCCAAATTCCATTTTAAATAAAACTGAATATTGAAAATAGTCGTTTTAATCATATTGTATAAAAATTAAAATATGATATAATTTCCTATGTATATTTTTAATGATTTACATTAAGGAGAAATATTGTGTTTAAACAGAGTGAACTAAAGAAATTAGAAGATTTATACGCAGAAAGTGGCAATCAGCTGGTGGTGCTGTATGGTCCAATGAATTGTGAGAAAGAAGAGTTGATTCGTTCTTTTATTGAAACGAAGAAGCACTTCTATTATCGTGCGAGAAAAGCATCGGCGAAAGAGCAGCTGGCTATGATGGGAGAAGAAGTAGCCCAGAAGTTTGACGTGCGTATTCAGAAGAATACGTATGACGAATATTTCAATCGTGTTAAAAGTGGGAATCCAACCAAACTTGTTGTGGTAATTGATGAGTTCGAGCATATTGCGAAGAAAGATCCTGAGTTTATGGAAAGTATCTTGAAACTCAAGAATCGCCGTCTCTATCCAGGACCAGTTATGATTATTCTGGCAAGCTCATCGATTGTGTGGGCAGAGCAGGATATGGATGCTGTGATTGGAGAAAATGCAGTCAAACAGTTAGATGCCCGTATTAAAATTCCGAATTTGAATTTCCTGGAAGTAGT
The DNA here is from genome assembly GCA_017481285.1 of Agathobacter sp. GTDB lineage: Bacteria > Bacillota > Clostridia > Lachnospirales > Lachnospiraceae > Roseburia. The sequence continues at coordinate 23,270 of JAFUPI010000013.1, forward strand.
ACGTGTTTTTCCAGAATTTTCTGTTAGCGATTCCATCAAAATCTACGGCGTTTTAGGTGGTGTGCCAGGATACTTAAAGCATTGGAGAAAACGTAAATCCTTCAAGCAGAATATCTGCGATTTGATTCTTTCTGAGGATGGATATTTCTTTAAGATGGCAGAGGAACTGGTGTCCTCTGAGCTGCGTGAATTATCCGTTTACAACACAATCCTTATGGCTATTGCAAAGGGCGAAAATAAATTGAATGATTTATATCATTACACAGGCTATTCACGTCCAAAGATTAGCGTATATATGAAAAATTTGAGCCAGTTTGACATTATCGAAAAGGTTGTGTCTTTTGAAACTGGCGGATGGGACAATGCGAAAAAAGGCGTATACCGTATCAAGGATACCTATATCAATTTCTATTATCGCTTTGTTTATCCACACCTTTCTGATTTGTACATGATGTCCCCAGAGGATTTCTATGATACCTATATCGAGAAAGAATTAGACGATTACTTAAATCGTTATTTTATAAACGTATGTATGGAATACCTGTCACTTCTTAACCAGATTCGTCGTTTACCATTGGTAGTGACCAAGATGGGAACATGGGTTGGAAAGACAGGAAATATCGATATCATTGCACAGAGTGCCGACAGACAGAATATCGTAGGTATTTGTAACTGGGAAAAAGAAGAATTTACCCTGGGTATGTGCAAGGACTTATTTGATTCCATGACAAAAGCAAAAATCACTTCAAATCATATTTATCTGTTCTCAGCGACCGCTTTTTCTCCAGACGTAGTGGAGCTGGCTAAGCTGGATAAACGCTTTGAACTTGTTGATATGAAAGAATTGTAATTAGGAGCATTATGGGAAAATCACTGATTATCACAGAGAAACCGTCTGTTGCTGTAGAATTTGCCAAGGTTTTGCAGGTCAGCGGCAGAAAAGACGGATACATAGAAAATGATAAATACGTCATTACCTGGTGTGTTGGTCATCTGGTAGGGCTGGTTTATCCAGAATCCTATGATGAAAAGTACAAGAAATGGAAGTTAGAAGACTTACCATTTTTACCAAGGGATTATAAGTATGACGTTATCAAAGAAGTAGCAAAACAATATGACATTGTACACGGTATGCTGATGCGCGAGGATATCGACCGCGTTTACTGGGCAGGTGACGCGGGAAAAGAAGGTCAGACCATCGAAGAAAACATCCGAAACTTCGGCGGTGTCCGCGAAGGAATGGAAGAGCTTCGTGTGTGGATTGACTCTCAGACGGAAGAAGAAATCTTGCGTGGTATCCGCGAAGCAAAGCCTATGAGCGACTACGCGAACCTGGGTAATTCCGGTATTATGCGTACGATCGAAGACTATGCCATGGGTATCAATTTCTCCCGTGTTATGTCTGTCAAATACGGAAACCTTTTGAATGATGCGGCTGGAACTACCAGTTATACTGCCATCGCCGTAGGGCGCGTTATGACCTGTGTGCTTGGTATGGTCGTTATCCGTGAGCGTGAAATCCGAAATTTCAAGGAAACCCCATTCTACCGCGTGGTAGGTACGTTTACCGACGCAGGTATCGAGGGAGAATGGAAGGCAGTAGAAGGTTCTAAATACTTTGAATCACCATTATTATATAAAGAAAATGGGTTCAAAGAAGAAAAGGATGCTAATGCACTGATTGATTTATGTAGTGGAAAAGAAGCTAAGGTCAAAGCCTTGGAGAAATCCATCAGCAAGAAGCGAGCACCTCTCTTATTTAATTTAGCAGAGCTTCAGGCGGAGTGTGCAAAGCGTTTCAAAATCAGTCCAGACGAAACCTTGCAGATTGCACAGGATTTGTACGAAAAGAAGCTGACTACTTATCCAAGAACTGATGCGAGAGTATTATCTACTCCTGTGGCAAAGGAGATTTATAAAAACTTAAACAAATTAAAGGGATACGAGGTTGTAGCCCCTTACGTAGAAACGATATTGAAAAACAAATCCTATGCTTCCATCGCAAAGACGCAGTATGTGGATGACAGCAAGGTCACTGACCATTATGCCATCATTCCAACTGGACAGCTCACCGAGCTGAATTCCCTGGATTCTTTGCAGAGAAGTGTGTTTGAACTGATTTGCCGCCGTTTCCTTAGTATTTTCTATCCAGCAGCGGAATATCAGAATGTAAAATTAACCGTGGGAGTAGAAAAAGAAGAGTTCTTTGCCTCTGCGAAGGTGCTGAAAAGCCCTGGTTACTTAGAAGTAGCAGGAATTCCGAAGAAGAAAACTACTGTAAACGCCGAGGATATCGATAATCCAGATGGGAACCCATTTGGCAACGATGAGGAGGGCAAAGCCGCAGACCCACAGGTTCTCTTGGAACTGGCAGACCGTTTGCATATCGGGGATGTAGTCGAAGTGGGAGGCTATGCCATCCGTTATGGTAAGACTTCACCACCTAAGCGTTATACCTCAGGTTCTATGGTGCTTGCCATGGAAAATGCAGGTCAGCTTATCGAGGATGAAGAGCTCCGTGAACAGATCAAAGGCTCCGGTATCGGAACCTCCGCAACACGTGCAGAAATTATCAAAAAGCTGATTCGTATCGGCTATTTGAACTTAAATAAAAAGACTCAGGTGCTCACTCCAGAAAACCTAGGCGAAATGATTTTCGAGGTTGTAAACTTAACTGTACCAGCCCTTTTAAATCCACAGATGTCCGCATCCTGGGAAAAAGGCTTGGATGGTATTACCAGAGGAACGGTAGATTTCTGGGATTACAGAAATAAACTGGAAGACTTTATCCGCAGGGAAACCCTCAAAATGATCGACCAGAACCTGCGTGGCGAACTGGCAGACCGCATCAGTGAATTTGCTGGCAAAAATGCTCGCGGTATCGCAGCCCGCAAGAAAATCGGCGTGAAATGTCCGATTTGCGAGGGTGAGCTGGTAACGACACCATTTGGTTTCGGATGTTCCAACTACAAGCAGGACAAATCCGGTTGTAACTTCAATATCGGCGAAATCGCAGGCATTACACCGACAGAAGAACAGGTAAAAGTCCTATTTGAACAGGGGCATACTGAGACCATCCGTGGCTTCAAATCCAAGGCTGGCAAGAAGTTTGATGCAGCCCTCAAATTAGAAAAGACCGAAGATGGCAAGGTGAATATCACCTTTGATTTTGCAGATGTAGAGCCAGAAGTATTACCGGATGTGGTTTGTCCAGCCTGTGGCGGTCAGTTGGTGAAGAAATCCTTCGGTTATGGCTGTGCCAACTACAATCCAGAAGATGAAAATAGCTGTCGATTTGCCATCGGAACCATCGCAGGTAAGACGCTTTCTGCGGCCAATGTGAAACAGCTCTTGACCGACGGCAAAACAGAAACCCTTCGTGGTTTCAAATCCAAATCCGGCAAGAAATTCGACGCCTGCCTCATCTTAGAAAAGGATGAAGCTGGTAAGCCAGTCGTAAACTTCGACTTTGAACACGTAGAAGCCAAGAAGGTCAAGGATGTGACCTGTCCACTTTGTGGTGGAGATATCATCGTAAACTCATGGGGATATGGCTGTTCCAACTATGATAGAGAAAAAGAAGATAGCTGTCGTTTCTCCATTGGAAAAATGGCAGAGAAGTCGCTTACAGAAGCCAATGTAAAAGAGCTTCTCACTAACGGTATCACAGGAACTATCCGCGGATTTAAGTCCAAAACAGGCAAGAAATTCGATGCCCGTGTAGCTCTTTCTAAGAATGAAGAAGGCAAGGTCACAGGACTGAAATTCGATTTCAACGACTTAGAACCAGTCAAGGTGAAAGACGTGGTTTGTCCACTTTGTAAGGGGGACATCATCGTGACACCATTTGGATATGGCTGTTCGAATTATAAGAAAGAAGACCCTGAGCATAGCTGTCGCTTTATGATTGGCAAAATTGCCAGCGTGAAGCTAAAAGAAGCCCAGGTGAAACAGCTTTTAACCACAGGTAAAACCGATGTCATCGAAGGCTTCGTAGCACGAACCGGTATGAAGTTTGATGCACCGCTGAAACTGACGGAAGATGGACAGATTACCTTCGACTTCCCTGAGAAGCCAAAGCCAGTGGAATCTAATGTGGAATGTCCAAAATGTCAGAAGAAGATGTTGAAAGGCCAGTGGCAGTACGAATGTGCGTGTGGTTTCAAGCTGTGGCATACCGTTGCAAAGGTAGAATTGCCAGAGGAAATTATCATCGAATTACTTTCTACTGGAAAAACCAAGAAAAAAGTGGTAGGATTTACCTCGAAGGCAGGAAACGTATTTGACACATGCTTGAAGTATGAAGATGATACGATTAAATTCGACTTCGACAATCCAGGAGAAGAGGAACCAAAGGACAATCAGGTGGATTTGAATAATCCAGACTCTATGATGATTGAACTGCCTCCAGCTCCGACAGAATAAGAAAGGCAACATTTATGGAAAACTCAAAAATTTGTAACAACTACACTTTAGATGAAACCATCGCGAAGGATTACCTTGCACAGTTTACCTATCCATGGGAAGCGTTAAAGGGAATCAGCGATTATATTAAAGAATTAGGTCCTACCTTAGATAAAGAAATTTTCGAAGAACGTGGCGAAAATATCTGGGTGGCAAAATCAGCAACAGTTGCACCAACTGCTTGCTTAAATGGTCCACTTATCATTGATGAAGATGCAGAAATCCGCCACTGTGCATTCATTCGTGGCAGTGCTATCATCGGTAAGAATTCCGTAGTAGGCAACTCTACAGAAATCAAAAACGATATCATTTTCAACAACGTACAGGTGCCACATTACAACTATGTAGGTGATTCCATCCTTGGATACAAATCCCATATGGGCGCAGGTTCTATCACTTCAAATGTGAAGTCTGACAAGACATTAGTAGTAGTAAAAGACTGCTATGACACCAAGGAAGAAATCGAAACAGGTCTCAAGAAATTTGGAGCAATGCTCGGTGATTATGTAGAAGTAGGATGCAACTCCGTACTCAATCCAGGTACAGTGATTGGCAAAAACAGTAGTGTTTACCCAACTTCATGTGTACGTGGTGTCATTCCAGCGGACCACATCTTTAAGGATAAGGACCACGTTGTAGCAAAGAATTAATCTAACGAAAATAAAAGCTAAATTTCTCGAAAATTCGTCAACTTTAGACTAGACTTTATAGGGAAAATATGCGACAATATCACGGGTATGTTAATTTACTAACAAAGTAAATAAAATATATAAAATGCGTAAAGCGAAAGGAGTCCTACAATGATTTACACAAAGGAAGTAGAAAACATGTGTCCAGTTGCTAAGGGCGCAAAACATGAACCAGCTCCTATTCCACAGGAAGGAAAATGGGTTCACTCTAAAAAAATCGAAGATATCTCTGGTTTCACACACGGTATTGGCTGGTGTGCTCCACAGCAGGGTGCTTGTAAGCTTACCCTCAACGTAAAAGAAGGTATCATTGAAGAAGCTTTAGTAGAAACAATCGGATGTTCTGGTATGACACATTCAGCAGCTATGGCAGCTGAAATTCTTCAGGGCAAAACAATCCTTGAAGCTTTAAATACAGACTTAGTATGTGATGCTATCAACACAGCTATGAGAGAATTATTCTTACAGATCGTTTACGGACGTACACAGAGTGCTTTCTCTGATGACGGTCTTGCAATCGGTGCTGGTCTTGAAGACTTAGGAAAAGGTCTTCGTTCACAGGTTGGTACAATGTACGCAACAAAAGCAAAAGGTGTTCGTTACCTTGAAATGGCAGAAGGCTATGTAACAGGTATCGCACTTGACGAAAA
>JAFUPI010000014.1 GCA_017481285.1 Agathobacter sp.
CCCTTATTTTTATATTTCGAAATATATATGTCTCTGTATTTTGCGTGCATTTTCTCTCGGTTAAGAAAAACGCTTTATTTCTAAGAAGCACTCTGCTTGCTTTTATGATTTATTCTGTCTGTCAAAAGTTTTACAATCTGCGCCACTTTATCCGTGTGCAACATGACACCCTTACGAGGATTTCGTAGTTTCTCTTATGTGGGCAGGATTATAAAATGTCATGAGTCACGCAAACTGTCTGAGGTGCCGCACTTGCACCGAGTTTTTTGCATGGCTCATGTAATATCAACTTTATAAGACTGCCCACATTAGAGAAACAGAAATAAGAGTACGGTGTCTGTTGCACACGGACAAAGTGGTGCAGATAGTAAAAGCTATGCCAGACACAAAATTTAAGCAAGCAGAGTGTTTCAAGAAATAATAGCGTTTCCCTTAAAAGTTCGAAAATGCACACAAAATACAGAGACATATTTATTTCAAGACATGAAGAAAAGGCTGTCAACAAATTGATATTTGCGACAGCCCTTTGAGTATTTTTTATTACCAGTGTTTCCAGAATACCATTGCGCCGATACGCAATCCTTCTCGATCACCTTTGTATGTGTTGAAGTAAAGACATCCATCGGTATTATCTTCACCATTAAGTGCAGCCTGAGCTGCTTTGTAACAGTTTTCTGTTGTTTTACCATATGTTAAACATTTTTCCAAAGGACCATCCGTAGCTGGTGGGAACTGTCCTGGTGCAAACACTACTTCTTTTATTGAATTAGGGAATCTGCTATCTCTTACACGGTTCATAATTACAGATGCGACCGCAAGATTACATTCATAGGACTGATTTCCTGATTCACACCAAATCATTGCTGCAAGCACTTCATATTCAGATGCATTTGCGATAACCGGTGTATTAATTGTAGTTCCTCCCGATGAATAACCTGCATTGGAAGCTGTACCTGAACCCTGTGGTTTCGCCTGTGCCTGAGCCTGAGCTTGTGCCTGTGCCTGCTTTTCACGAATATAAAGCTCTTCTACTGTAATCGCAGTTCCAATATCCATTTTTAAAGTTACATACTCTGCACTAACATAAGCAGTTTTACCGTTCAATATAACAGCAACCCAGCCTTCTTCTGTAACAGCATCTTTATCTACTACGAGGGTTTTATCCTTTTCGAATTTCGCCAAAACTTCACTTTCTGTGCTCATTTCCTGACGAATATTTAATAAATCACTTGTAGAAGTAGCAATCATATTACATACTTCTTTTGCATGGTTTAATGCATCTGTTCTATACAAACAGAATTCATTGCTAACATATCCTTCTACATCACCTGAACTAATTTTCGTCCAAGCTTCACCTTTTTCAATAACAGTAGCACGGTCTCCTTTTTCTAATACACCAACTACTTCTGCCTCAACGTTTGGCTCTTTACGAACACGTAAACTGAGTTCTACATCAGCCATGAGGTAATTCTGCCATTCTTTTTCTTCTTCTGTAAGTTCTACTTCAGGTTCTTCCGAAGGAATCGTCACAACCTCTTTATTTTCTTCCTGGACACTAACATTCTGAGTATCTTCTACCATAGTATCCACTTCTGTACCTTCGCCTTTTGCGCTTCCACATGCTGTAACCAATAAAGATAATGCCAAAGTACTGCATAGCAATTTCATCTTGAAATTCGATTTCATACTTCCTCCATACATAGTTCATTTCTAAAAGTATTACAACTTTTTCATGAATTTTGAACTATTTATTTCAATTATTACAAATTTGTTACATCGTTGGCATTATAGCAAAGTAAATTCTATTTGTCAAATTTTGGTATTATATTTTTTTGTCTCTTTTTGTATCTTTTTGCATACATTTGTCGATAAAATCAATTATATGAATAAAAATAAAGAGTTGTTGTACAACAGCCAAAATTATCTGTATCACAACAACCCTTTTTTGTTCTTATTTACTATCTCACCGAATACGCCCACATATTCTTTATCTGATATTTAAAATCTTCAAAATCCCACAATTTTTCTGAACGGGCCTTGCTATTTGGATCATTCACACGGATTTTTCCATCCTCTACTCCCACTAGCACAATGAAATGTCCTGATTCTGTAAAGACCCCAGGACCCATAGCACAGATAATAGGTCTGCCTTGCCGTAAATGTCTCATTACCACATTTTCATCTAGAGTAACCTCTTGTGCATTTAATCCTAGATTTTCAGCTCCATAGGTCATGAAATCCCAGGCTGTTCCGATTCCATCAGCGTAATATCCATTTTCCTTTGCATAATCTGCCATGTAGACTGGAGTTAATTTAGCATCTTGCAAGAGATGAATAGATACCATAGAAAGGCAGGTGGGGCCACAGCCTGTTACACCTATAACACTGCTGCCATATTCATAATATCCCCACCTGCTGTCCCATTGGAGAAGAAGTGGCACTTTCGACTGATTTAAACATTCATTCAAGCCCGCTTTCGAATATTCCCCCTTTTTCAATGGATAGTTTAAAACGAATTCTTCTGTCTCTGGGTTCTTATCTAATATTGCAAGCAATTCATCTGGAATACCCTTATATTTATCTATAAACATCTCTTTCTCCGTGTCCTTCACCACTACGCGCTCATCATTTTCTTCCTTTTGATACTCCAGGGTCTTGCCAATGAGCGAGCACAAAGTAAAGATAATATAGATAAGCAAAATTAATATAAGGATTGCCAGGCCTAATAATAGCTTTTTTAACCTACGGTCTCTTTTCCTTCTTTGAACCTCACTCTTATTTCGTTTCTTCTCAACATACAAATTTCCATATTCTATCATCTCATTCTCCATACAGCATAGGCGAAAAATCTATATCAAAAAACGGCTATGCAAGTTTTCTTACATAGCCGATTCTATCCTTTTCTATCATCCAATGAGCCAACTTTTGGCATCCAAATGCCATCATTTTACGAACCATCTGAAATACTGACTGTTCCTGGGTAGTTATTAAACAGCAATCTGTCTCCAGTCTTATAAATATGGATACAAAGCTTTTCATATCCTTCCTTGTCCAAGAGCAACAAACCATTTTGCCAATATTTCGTTTTATACAGGTTGGTTTGCGTATCTATATATTGATACGCAGGAAATCCATAATCAGAAATTTCATAATATTCCATCACTCGATCCATTGCAGAATAAAAGCCTTCGTCCATATATCCTATCACATTATATGGAACATCAAATGCCATTACTTTTCCTGTACCATCATATACCCAGAAAATGTATTCATTTTCTCCTGCATCCACGCCAACACATTCCCAAACAGAACATACCCTATCATCATTAACCTCTACCATCATGGCATAGTTGGTAGCATAAAACTTTTCAAATACAATTTCTTCTTTTGCATTCAGCATGAGCAAAAACTCTTGTACATTTTTCTGTAAACTTGTAGAATTATTTTGCTCCATCTCATTAGAACCCGACTGCACACTCTCCATATAGTCTTCCTGAATTCCTTCACCCACGTCTACTACAATATAATTCATAAGCATATCTGGGAAAAATCCTAACATCTCTATCGTATCCACATTTTGAGAACTCAGCTGAATTTCATCTATTTCAATCGCTTTTTTCTCCATTTGCAGGCTTCTATCTTCCACCGCCATAATTACCGTAGGAATTAGATATCCTATTCCAAGCAAGCACAAAATCACAAGAATTGCTGCACTATTCATTTTCTTTTTCATGTGCACCTCCATTTAACACAACTGTAACCACAGTGCCGACACCTTCTTTGCTATCAAAGTGCATACTTCCATGGTGAAGCTCCACGATTTTTTCACAAAGTGCAAGCCCCAAACCTGCACTCCCTTTACTTCTTGCTCTCGCTTTATCTACGCGATAAAAGGCTTCTGTTAGGTGCTTTAAAGCTTCTCCAGGAATCCCCTTCCCCTCATCCATCACATAAAGAATACATCCGACATCCGTCATCTTGACAGCAACCGTAATTTTTCCACCATTTTCCATAGCCTTTCTGGCATTGTCTAAAAGATTGATAAGCAGTGTTTGAAATAAATCGGGTTCTAACAAACAGCTCCCCGCTTCTGCCTGTATCTCAATCCAAATTCCCTTTTCTGCAAAAATATTTTTTAGATGCTTTACGGAATAGTCCACGATTTTTGAGGGAGAACACCATTTCAATTCCACCTCTTTTTTATCTGCAACAAATAAATCCAGCATTTTCAAAGACATGTTTTCCAAACGCTTCCCTTCGGAAAAGATGTAATCCAAAGCATCTGCCTGATCTCTTAGGTTTAGTTTTTGTGTGCGCAACAAGTCTGCATATCCGATAATGGATGTCATCGGTGTTTTTAACTCATGGGTAAAGGCACCCATAAACATCTCTTTTTGTTCCGCAGATTCCTTTAACAGAGTAATATTCTCTTCTAGCTTTTCTGCCATGTTGTCGAAGGCCACTGCAAGTGCACCTACCTCGTCATTACTTTGAATTCTGGAACGATAGGACAGATTTCCACCGCCAATTTCCTTTGCCGCTTTGGTCAACCTCCGAAGATGTCTGGTAATAAAGGTAGCCACCAGCCAAGATAAAACCATACCAATGAGAGATAGCAGCAAAAATATACCTTGAAATAATCTAATCTGTTCTTCCCTTGTCTCATAAATATCTGTAAGCTTTGTGCTGATATCCAAATAATAATCTCGATTATTGATAACAAACTTCATGGATGACTGCATAAAATTCTCATCTGCATCAGAAATAAAATAGCTAATCTGCACCTGGTTTTCCTCTAGCCCCGAAGCATCATTCATATCCTCTAAAACCGAATCTCCTTTTTGATAGGAATACACCATTTCTTCCTGTATGAGCCGAAGACTATAGATAGAATCCTGTTGACACAAACTAGAAATTACAGAAATCAGTTTTTCTTCACTAATCCAAGTATCATTTTTCCCTACATACTGCACCACTCGAAGGATCATCTCATTGGTATTTACAATAGTCTCTTCTTCTTTCTCTAAGGAATTCTGGAAACTGGTGTGAATGAGCATCGTTCCACCAACACTAAACAAAAGTGTAATTAATGTAGTGGTCATCAAAACAATTTTCAGTCGAAAACTCATGGATTTACCTCCAAGCGATATCCTACCTTTTTCACAGCCTGTAGTTCTTTTTCCAATCCTGTCTTTTTACGAAGTCTTTGCACATGTAAATCCACTGTCTTGCTTCCATACTGCATCTCTCCGCCCCAAACTCGCTCGTAGATTTTCTCTCGATACAAAGCAATGTTTGGCATACGAAGAAAAAGGGTCAAAAGCTCAAATTCCTTTGGTGTAAGAGAAATATCTTTTCCGTCTCGTTCCACCTTCATGGAAGTGCAGTTCACCATCAGTCCATTGATATGAAAGATTTCTTCTGTTTTGTAGCAGCGTCTCAAAACCACTTCCACACGAGCAATAAGTTCTGCAATTTCAAATGGTTTCACAATATAATCCTCTGCTCCCATACGAAGCCCCTTTACTCTGTCGGAAACCGCATTTTTTGCGGTAAGGAAAATCACTGGAATCTCCAAGGGACGAATATATTCCATCAACTCAAAACCATCCACCTCTGGCAGCATAATATCCAAAAGAATCAGGTCATATTTGCCGTTATCTATTTTTTCCAAAGCCTGATTACCATCCTCTGCGGTTTCACACCAATAACCTGCATTGGTTAAGCTAATTCGTATCAGGTTCAATATAGGCTTTTCATCATCTACAATCAAAATTCTCATCATGGTACAACCCTCCATGTATACATAGTACATCAAAACGACATCAAAACAACATCAAAAAAGCCCATGTGCATACATTTTTACAAGCACATGGACCTTTTCCACTATATCTCGCTTTACAAACCAATACGATTCATTTTACATAGAAGATTTCAGAAGTCTCTGATACATAACCACCATCACCACTAAAATCACCAACAAATATATTGGCAAAAGAGCGACTGAAATATGATTGGCAATAATACCAAACAACGGAGGCATGAGAAGTGTTCCTGTATAGGCACTTGCCATCTGTACCCCGACAATCGCCTGGGATTTGTCCGCTCCAAAAATATCTGGTGTGGAGTGAATGATACAAGGATAAATTGGTGCACATCCTACACCAATGAGGATAAATCCGGCTAAAGCAAAGTATTCGGACAATGGAAGGAATAATACTGCCACTCCAATCGCCAAAATACTCATACCTAAATGAATCATCTGTTTATCATTTAATTTCGCAGTAATGAAACCACTAAAGAAACGACCTACCGTAATACCAATATAAAACATACTCGCATAACTAGCGGCCACTTCTTCTGCTACACCTTTGTGCAATACCATATAACTGCTCGCCCAAAGACCTGCGGTCTGCTCCAACGCACAGTAGCAGAAAAACGCCACCATGATATCTTTTGCACCCTTGATAGAAAGAATTTCTTTCATACTTAAGGCTTTTGCGGTAACTTCTTCTCCAGCTTCGTTTACCACAGTTTTACGTTTTTTCCACAGAGGCAGGCTGAAAACCAGGATTCCGGTGAGAATCACCTGCAAAATAGCAATCACTTTATATCCAGTATTCCAAATACCTCCATTTGTTAAAACAAAGCCAAGTACATATGGACCAGTCATAGCTCCCAAACCCCACATACAGTGAAGCCAGCTCATAATACGGCTACTATAATGCACTGCTACATAATTATTTAAAGAAGCATCTACGCCGCCGGCCCCCAGACCATATGGAATCGCCCACAGACATAACTCAATAAAGGAATCTGATATAGAAAAACCAAACAGGGCAACTGCTGTCATAGCAACACTGATAGCCGTCACCTTGCCTGTTCCCAGCCTGTAAGTGAGTCTGTCACTTTGCAAACTCGAAACGATCGTTCCCAACGAAATAATCGTTGTCACAATCCCTGCAAAAGAAACTGGCACGCCAAATTCCTGATACATGGTAGGCCATGAACCGCCAAGCACTGCGTCAGGCAGCCCTAAGCTGATAAATGCTAAATATATAATTGCAATCAGTAAATGTGTCATTTTAAATGCTGCTCTCTTTCTTAATTTCCTGCACTCTCATAAAATTTGAGTCCATAATTAAACACTCCATATGCCACGCACCAGAAAACAAGTGCAATCACACATTCGATGCCAATAACGCCTGCATCTGCTTTCCCTAGGAAAAAGCTGGCTGGCAAATATGCTACGAAAGCAAATGGAATCACCCAGGTGATGATAAATTGAATTCCCTTGTGATAAATCTCTGTTGGATATTTCGCAAACTCTGCCATTTCATATGCCACCTGTAAAAGTGGACCACTCTGCTTAATCCACAAAGCAAATGATGCAAAGAATAACTTAATGGACGTGTAAATCAATGCACCTGCCAACATAGATACCACAAATAATACGACACTCACCGGTGTAATCGCCGCCACGCCTTTTTGTACGGATATGATAACCAAGATACTACCTATCAAGATTTCTCCCAATGCATCCGGCTGCAGTTTTTCTGCAATGACCTGGAAGAACACATTCATCGGACGAAGCATATAGCGGTCAAACTGTCCATTGACTACCATTCGCCAAGCCACCAGCCAGATATTATCTGTCAAAAGATGGTCGATTCCTCTTGGAATCTGTGCAAATCCATAAATAAAAATCAACTGTTCGAGCGTCCATCCTTGCAAAGTTGGAATTTGTTGGAATATTAAATATAGGAAGATAATTCCTGTCGCCTGGGTCAAAAAGAACCCTAACAGCCCCATGAGGAAATCCACTTTCGACTGCATTACAACCTTCAAGAACTGCTTGATCAGTACTCGATACAATCGCCAATAACGTTTTAAATTATGTACCATGTTTTCCTCCTTTCTAGCCTCCTAAAACAACCAACCGCTTGGTTACCTGCTTCCAAATCAGGCTTCCGAGCCAGTATAACAGAATTACCCAGATAAACTGACGTCCCATCGCCCAAACCAATTCTTCACCCGTGTATTTCCCGAGATAAATCATAACTGGCGTATAAATCATGGACGAAAATGGCAGACAGTCAAAAATTCGCTGTGCAGCCTCTGGAAACAGACTAATCGGAATCAACTGCCCTGTCAAAAAACTTAAAAGTGCTGATTTTGCCATTCTTAACCCAAAGATATACGTCGTAAAGAACGCCAGCATACCAAAACAAAAGTCAAATAATACATATAATAAGAAGCTCATCAGTACACTACAAATGTACAAAAGCAAGGTTGGTAATGAAATCACAGGCATACCTAACACAAACACCTTGTATATCTCAATCCCAATCCATATAAACACACTTGGCACCACCAAGTGATACAGCATATCTCCCATTGCCTGTGCAATCAAGCTGGCACGATAATCAATGGGCTTAATCAGGTTCATAGCCACTCTGCCTTCTACTACATCATATCCTACCCAGGTAGAAACCGAGATGGATACCAAAGAAGATGTGATATATACCATGAAAATATAAACTACCATTTCATTCTGCGTAAGATTCCCAATAACACCACTTTCACTACTTCCGTAAATCGCCATCCACAAAAAATAGCTGATAAAGGAACTAAACAGACTGATAAATGCCCACAGATAGAAAGCACCTCGATAAGCCAACTGGGTCTTTACCTCATTCGCTACGAAAGGAAGATATGTACGAAGTAATTTTTTCATACTACACACCTCCGTGATTATAAATTTCCTTTACGATTTCTGCCAGCTCAGTTTCCTGCAATTTGATGTCAGTTACCTCTGTCAACTCCATAACTGCCGACAAAATCTGTGGCACCTGCATTTTGTGCTTATCAAAGGAGACAGTATATGTCTTGCCCTCCACATCCAATACAGAATCATAATCATTTTCTGTAATTTGAACATCGTTCACACTCTCTATTTTCTGGAATAACTGCAATTCTTTTAGCAGGTCTGGCTTGCGCACTTCCATGGTTACTTTACGTCTCTTACCATAGGTATCTTTCAGATCTTCTAGTGTTCCATCATAAATCTTCTTACCTTCATCAATGATGATAATACGACTGCAAAGCTCTTCGATATCACCGATGTCGTGGGTTGTCAGAATAACCGTGGTCTGGTACTTCTCATTAATTTCCTTAATCGCATGACGAATATTATCCTTTACCACCAAGTCTAAACCAATCGTAGGTTCATCCAAATACAATACCTTTGGATTATGTAAAAGAGCCGCACCTAAATCCGCACGCATACGCTGCCCCAAAGAAAGTGTACGTACTGGTCTATCAAAAAACTCATCCAGTTCTAACACACGATTCAAAAACTCCATCTGATTCGCATAATCTTCATCACTAACATCGTAGATTTCCTTCAAAATGGTAAAGGATTCACTTAGTGGCAAATCCCACCAAAGCTGGGTTCTCTGTCCGAAAACTACACCAATATTCTGAGCATTTTCCTTACGATTTTTGCTTGGATCAATTCCATCCACCAGACAAGTTCCTTCCGTTGGATTCAAAATTCCTGTCATCATTTTAATCGTCGTGGATTTTCCAGCACCATTACTGCCGATATAGCCAACGATTTCTCCCTTTTCAATGGTAAACGAAATGTCATCTACCGCTACCTTTCTTACCTTTTCATTGGAGAACAGGCCCTTAATGGCACCTTTAAACCCAGGATATTTCTTTGGAGATACAAACTCCTTGGAAACATTTTTCAATTCTATCATAACTCTACCTCCTAATATTCTCCACAATCCTTGCAACTCAAATAAAAAAGGCCGTGGTACACCCTGTACCACAGCCCGAACTATTAACATAGCCTAAGTTTATTCCTACTGACCAATATTTGTCAATAGAAACTTTCGTATTTTTTCGAGATTTAGAAAAATTTCTTCAAAGCATCTGCAACATCGCCAACCTTGTCTAACACATCGCCAGCTTTGTCTAAATCAACTTTCTTTAACACGTCATCTACTTTATCCATGTCCACATTATCCAGCATATCATCGATTTTATCGATTGCATCCATCGCTTTATCTAAATTCACTTTGGCATTTACACCATCGATAATTTTTTCAACGGTTTCATCTGGTAAATCTTTACCGATGATATTTTCGATTACTTTTACTGGATCATTCTTGAATTGTGTACCAAGTTTTCCATCTTTTTGAATTTCATCGATTAGTTTTTCAATCATTTTCTTAACGTCCATTTTGTACTCCTTTTATCTCTCATGTACTGCACCAACCAACTCGTTGATATCCTTTACACCATATTTTCTCATATAGTTTTCAATGCCTTCTACTACTTTAATCGTAGTACATGGATCCACGAAGTTTGCTGTACCAACTGATACTGCTGTTGCGCCGGCAAGAATCATTTCGATTGCATCCTCTGCTGTAGAAATACCACCCATACCGATGAGCGGAAGTTTAACAGCCTGTGCAGTCTGGTAAACCATACGAACTGCGATTGGATGAATGGCTGGGCCAGACATACCGCCGGTTTTATTAGCAAGGACGAAGGTTCTGCGGTCAATATCAATCTTCATACCTGTTAAGGTATTGATAAGAGAAAGACAGTCTGCACCACCTGCTTCTGCAGCACGAGCCATCTCTGTAATGTCTGTTACATTTGGAGAAAGCTTCATGATAACTGGCTGTTTTGCAATTTTCTTGATATCACTGGTAATCTGCTCTACTAATTTAGGGTCCTGTCCGAAAGCAATACCGCCTTCTTTTACGTTTGGACAAGAAATGTTGATTTCCAACATATCTACTGGTTCGTCAGCGAGACGTTCTACTACTTCAAGATAATCACTAGTAGATTTACCACATACGTTTACGATAATTTTGGTATCATAATTCTGAAGGAATGGGATGTCTCTGTTACAGAACACATCAATACCAGGATTCTGAAGACCTACCGCGTTTAACATACCACCATATACTTCAGCTACACGTGGAGTTGGGTTACCTGGCCAAGGAATGTTTGCTACGCCCTTGGTAACTACTGCACCAAGTCTATTTAAATCAACAAATTCGCTGTATTCCTGACCAGAACCAAAGGTTCCAGAAGCTACCATAACTGGATTCTTAAGTTCTACACCACAAAGGTTTACAGATGTTTTGATATCGCTCATTATAACTCTACCTCCTTTGCGTTGAATACTGGTCCTTCTTTACAGATACGTGTGTTATTTACGTTTGTATGGTGATCTTTGTCTTTTGTTTTGCAAACGCAAGCAAGACAAGCACCGATACCACATGCCATATGTTCTTCCATAGAAATATAACATTCCATATTATTTTCTTCAGCATATGCTTTTAATGCACGAAGCATAGGTGTTGGTCCACAAGCATAAATCACGTCTGCTGTTGCACCATTTGCTTTGATTGCATCAATAACATTTCCTTTTGTACCAGCACTGCCATCTTCTGTTGCAATGATAGTATCACAAACAGCTTCGAAATCTTCTAATAAGAATAATTCGTTACGATAGCCAAGAACTGCTGTTTTCTCACAATTTAATTCTTTTGCAAGCTGAAGCATTGGAGGAATACCGATACCACCGCCAATACAAAATGCTTTTTTATCACCTAATTCAAAACCATTTCCCAAAGGTCCAAGTACACGAACCGTGTCGCCTTCTACCATTTTAGAAAACTGTGCTGTTCCTGTATTTTCACCAGTCACACGATATACCAGACGAAGAGTTCCTGCTTCTCTATCAATTCCACAAAGAGAAATTGGACGAGGAAGAAGTTTGGTTCCATCGTTACAGTATAAAGAAATGAACTGTCCAGCTTTCGCAGCTGCAGCGATTTCTTTGGTCTGAATTGTTAAATCATAAATGTCTGTCGCGATTTCTTTTTGAGAAACCACAACTGCCATTTCTTCAAATTTAGTTGCCATATTTATGTCTCCTTGTAAATTAGGCTGACGTATTCGCCAGCCTAAAGATTTTCATTATTTTGTACCTAATGCACCTGCGATATCGTCAACCATATCGATAACTGCCTGACGAGAAGCATCTGCGAAGTTTTCTTCTGTGATACCCATTTCTTTGTACTTATCCTGTTTGTAAGCAGCAATAATACCACGAGATGAGTTTACGATAGCACCGAGACCATCTTTATTGAAGAAGTGAACGAGGTCTTTGCCCTGTCCGCCCTGTGCACCATAACCTGGTACAAGGATGTAGCTCTTTGGCATAATATCACGGAGTACTTTACCCATTTCTGGATAAGTAGCACCTACTACAGCACCAACATAGCTGTAAGAATCACCCATGCAATCCGCGCCCCATTCTGCTACTTTTTCACCAACCCATTCATATAATGGACGACCGTCGATCATTCTATCCTGGAATTCGCCAGAAGATGGGTTAGAGGTTTTAACAAGGATAAAGATACCCTTCTTTTCTTCTTTGCATACGTCTACGAAAGGTTTGATTCCGTCTGTTCCAAGATATGGGTTAACAGTTGCGAAATCTCCATCAAATGCAGAGTAAGATTTGCTTCCAATCTGAACCTTTCCGAGATGTCCTACTGCATAAGCTGCTGATGTAGAACCGATATCGCCACGTTTTACGTCGCTGATAACTACTAAATCTTTTTCATGACAGTAATCTACTGTTTTCTGGAATGCTTTTACACCTTCTACACCGAACTGTTCGTACATAGCAATCTGTGGTTTTACAGCTGGGATTAAATCGTAAGTTGCATCTACGATAGCTTTGTTGTACTGCCAGATAGCTTCTGCAGCACCAGCTGGTGTTTCACCAAATTCTGCAAATGCTTTGTCCTGAATATGCTTAGGAATGTAATTAAGCATTGGGTCAAGACCTACTACGATAGGAGCGTTTGTTTTCTGAATTTTGCTTACAAGTTTGTTAATCATATTGGATTCCCTTTCTGATATATATTGAATTTGAGTCTGGCATATGCCTGCTCATATAATTTCTCTATGCTTCGAACACTACATTGCCATCACAGATGGTACATACTACTTTACCAGTTACTTCATATCCATGGAATGGAGTATTCTGTCCCTTGGATGCGAAAGTTGTTTTGTCAATCTGGTAGGTTACATTTGGATCAAAAATTACCACGTCCGCAACCTTGCCTGGCTGGATATCACCTTTATCCCATTTCATCACCTGAGCAGGATTATAACTCATAGCTGCTGCCATCTGCATTGGTGTGAAAATACCGCCAAGCACCAATTCAGAGTAAGTAAGGCAAGCTGCTGTTTCTAAACCTACGATACCGAATGGAGCCTTCTGCATAATGGTATTTTTCTCTTCTGCTGTATGTGGCGCATGGTCTGTGGAAATCACTTCCATAATGCCATCCTTCAAGCCCTGTTTCAAAGCATCCACATCTTCGCGGGTACGAAGTGGTGGGTTCATCTTGTAATCGGTATTTGCTGGATCTGTGATATCATCTGATGTTAAAACAAAATGATGTGGACAAACCTCTGCTGATACTGGAAGCCCTTCTTCCTTCGCCGCCTTTACCATCTTTACGGAATCTGCTGTAGAACAATGACAAAGGTGAAGTCTTGCACCCGTTTCTTTTGCAATCAAAATATCACGGGCTACAATGACGTCTTCTACAGAATTGGTGATACCTGGAAGACCCATTTCCCTTGTCTTGGCATCTGCATTTACACAACCGCCATTTACCATATTGATATCTTCACAATGTGCTAAGATTGGAATATCTAATTCTGCCGCGATTTTCATAGCCTCACGGTAAAGATTTGCATTCATAACAGATTTGCCGTCTTCACTAAGAGCTGGACAACCGGCTTCTACCATCCCCCTGATATCAGAAAGCTCTGCACCAGCCTGTCCCACTGTAATCGCACCTACCTGATATACGTTGATGCATTTTCCTTCCTTCGCCTTGTCATGCACATATGTGATAACTTCTGCATTATCAGCTACTGGTTTGGTATTTGGCATAGCCAAAACCGAAGTGTAACCACCATGGGCTGCAGAAGCCATACCTGTGATAATATCCTCTTTATGTGTAAGACCTGGATCACGGAAATGCACATGCAAATCGATAAATCCTGGCATAACAAATTTACCTGCTGCGTCAATTACTTTATCTGCTGGTTCTTTGATTTCTTTTTGGATGCTCGCAACTTTTCCATCCACTATGAGTAAGTCTGCCACTTCATCCAAATTTGTAGCTGGATTTAAAATGTGACCGTTTTTAATTAATATTTTCATATATGTTTATCCTTTCAGATAAAATTTGCTATAGTATTATGCCTCATCCTTAGGCAGATTCTGCATATATTCATCCATCGCTTCTGCAACGATCTTAGAATATTTCACCGCTTCTACTACCGTACGTGCACCTTTTACTACGTCGCCACTGGCGAATACTCCTGCAAGAGAAGTATGTCCAGTTTCATCCGTCGCGATAAGACCACGGTCATTTGCTTTTAAGCCTTCTGTGGTGTTCATCAATTTGTTTGCTGGACCCTGGCTGATAGAAACCATAACGTTATCTGCTGGATAAAGTTTTTCGGTTCCCTCTACTTTCTTAAATCCACCATCCTCTAACATTTCTGTATCTGCGAAGATAACGCCTTCTTCGGTAATTTCTACAGGCATCTTACAGTAGTGGAACTCTACACCTTCTAATTCTGCATACTCGAATTCGTGCTTGCTCGCTGCCACACCATCGGTTACCGAGAAGCACTCCACCTTACGTACGCCGTTACGAAGTGCCGTACGGCAAACGTCCATCGCAGCATTACCAGCACCGATTACGATCACATGGCTTCCTAAATGGAAGCTTGCTGGACTGTAAAGATAGTTGATACCATAGTGAACATGTCCTAAGGTTTCGCCCTTGATCTTAAGTGTATTTGGACGCCATACACCAGTACCAACGAATACAGACTTATAGCCATCTCGGAACAAATCTTCGATGGTGATAGCTCCACCAATACTTGCATTTGGACGAATCTTAATATCCTTTAATACGAGATGTCTATATTCAAAATCATCGATAATGCTCTTTGGTAAACGGAATTCTGGAATACCATAGCGAAGGATTCCACCGATTTTGTCTTTGCCTTCGAAAATAGTAACCTGATAACCTTTTCTCGCAAGAAGTACTGCGATGGTAAGACCTGCAGGACCGGAACCTACGATAGCTACCTTCATACCATTGGACTCAGCTGGCCCCTTGGTCATCTTAGAGCTATATGTACTAGAAATATAATTCTCAATCGCTGAGAAATGTACCGGACTGCCTTTTCTACCAAGAATACAATTTCCTTCACACTGTTTCTCATGGTTACAAACGATACTACATACGGTTGTCAGTGGATTGTTTTCAAAAAGCATCCAGCCTGCGTCATCAATTTTCCCTTCTTTGAGAAGCGAAATAACCTTTGGAATAGGTGTGTGAATTGGACATCCCTCCATACACATTGGTTTCTTACAATTCAAACAACGATTCGCTTCATCCATTACGTGATATGCCATAAAAATACCCCCTAGTATGCACATTAATACTTATATAATTTTACAACAATATGCCTTATAAGTCAAAGAATGATTGTGTACAATATCGGTTTATTTTTCGTACAAAAATTCTATATACTCATAAATCTCTTTAAAGTCAATCTTACATTCGTTATGAAAGATTTGGACCGGAACTTCATGCTCAAAAGAGTATATATGAACATCATAATCATCCTCGCCGTCGTCTGTATAAGTGACAATACTTTTTTTCTTTGGATCAACAATCCAATATTCTCGTACCCCTGCATTCAGGTATTTGCTTACTTTCAATGTCTTATCTCTCTTTTTCGTAGAAGGAGATAAAACTTCAACCACAAAATCTGGGGCTCCATATACAATTCCCTTTTTAAATTTATTTCTATCGCAAATTACAATTACATCTGGCTGAACAATTGTCTTATCATCGCAATCTAATTGCACATCTACAGCTGCCCCAATGGGGACACATTTTCCTTTTTTGCTCATTACATAATTGTCTAATTTCACATAAATTTTACTCACAATTACCTGATGTATTGATGTTGGAGAACTCATGTTGTAAAGTACACCATCGATTAATTCCACTCTTTCATCATCTGGCCAAGCATAATAATCCTCTATCGTATACTCTCCCGGCTTTTTCCCACCATATGCAGCCACACTCTCACGTATCATCAAAGGTTCGTATGGTTTCAATACCCGTTCTAATGCTATTAACGTATCATAACGCGGAGACTTCGTAATACCTCCTAAGACCTTCTGCACCGTTCCCATCGGAACACCAGAAAGTTCTGCTAATTTTTCATAAGAATATCCTAATTCTTTTCTTCTATCGTTCATTTCTTTGATTGTCATAATATCCACCTCCTTTTCTTAAATTATAAGATTTGAGAAACCATAAGTCAACCATTTATTATCCATTTTATCCATTTTTAAACCATTTCATCCGGCTTGTAAGTGTTTAGAAAAGCACCAAATAAAAAGACGCTTAGATAACCTTATACATGCAAGCATGTATCGGTTACCTAAGCGCTTTTTACTTTTCTTAACCGTTTTAACAGATACGAGGTAATCCCTCACCCTGTAATACTTCTAAATTTCTTAAACCACCAATTCGGGTTCTAAGATGCAGCTTACCAGGTGCCTTATCGTTTACATAACCTACGATACAAGCATCCTGTCCGTATTTTGCACTACGAATTGCTTCCACTGCTTTTTCTGCCTGATCTGCTGGAACCAAAGCAACTAATTTACCTTCATTTCCCATGTAAAGTGGGTCAAGTCCCAAAAGGCCACAGAAATCCTTCACCTGTGGTGTCACTGGAAGCTTTTCTTCTTCCAATTCAATGGTCGTATCTGAGGTCTTTGCCAGTTCTTTTAATACAGTGGCAAGACCACCACGGGTAATGTCACGCATGGTATGAACATCTATTTTAGCATCAAATAATGCTTCTACGATTTCTCCCAATGGTGCATTATCGCTCTGAATATCATTTACAATTCCCATACGGGTTCCAAGAATGGCTGCATGGTGATCCCCCAAATTTCCGGATACGATAACCGCATCTCCTACGCAGACACGTTCTGCAGAAACCTCTCTATCTTCCGGTACAAAACCAACGCCTGCCGTATTGATGTAAAGCTCGCCATTTCCGTTTACAACCTTAGTATCGCCTGCCACGATTTCCACGCCTGCTTCCCTTGCACATTCTGCCATGGAATGAACCACTTCCTGAAGTTTCGAAACTTCTAAACCTTCCTGAAGGATAAATCCACAGGTAATATACTTTGGCTTTGCTCCACGCATAAGCAAATCGTTTACCGTACCGCAGATACAAAGACGTCCAATATCTCCGCCTGGATAACTGACTGGTGTAACTACAAAGCTATCGGTAGTCATTGCGATTTTTTGTGCACCTTCTACAACTGCACTATCTTCCATTTTATCTAAAGTGGTGCTGGCAAATTCCTTTGCAAAAATTGAGCCAATAAGCTCACTGGTAGCTGCACCGCCGCTACCATGCACCATGCTGATTCTTTCTTCCATAATTCCTCCTTAATAAGATGCAAAGGCTGAATGAGAAAATCGTTTGCGATTTTCTCGCGCGCGAGCAGAATTGCGAAGCAATTAATTTCTGCTCTGCGAGCTGCGCACTTCATGAAGTTGTCATAGCATGAACATGCTATGACAACTTCCTTCTTCCGACACCATACATGCTCCCTGAGGGGTCAGTGGCTTGCACACTTTCCCAAAAAGCGGACACTGCTGTGGCTGCATTTTTCCCATAAGAATCTGGTCACAACAGCAAGCCTTGTTTCGTTTGTTATCCTCGACCAACGCCTTGCTTCCTGCATCGTATTTTTCATACTCTGTACGAAGCTCCATACCTGTACCGGGAACGATTCCCATACCACGCCAAGCTGCGTCAGTTGGCTGGAAATATTTCTTAACCAGTTCCTGTGCTCTCACGTTTCCTTCCGCTGAAACAACAGTTGGGTAGAAATTCATAACCGGTGCAGAATTATTGTCCATGCTATGCTTTTGCATGCCTTGATAAGCCTTCACGATTCCGCAGAGTGCTTCCAAAATTTCCTCTCCTTCAAAACCCGATACCGCAAATGGAATCTGATACTTTTCTGCCAAAGGTTTGAAGAGGTCGCTTCCTGTCACTGCTGCCACATGACCCGGTGCTAAGTATCCCTGAATAGATGCACCATTTTCACATAAGTACTCTATCACACCTGGCATAGTCTTTAAAGCTGTCAAAAGCTTTACATTTTCTATCTTACGTTCGATGACTTCTTCTAACAAAAGAGCGTACACTGGTGTGGTCGTTTCAAAGCCAAGCGCCGCAAACACAAATGTGGTCTCCGACTCTTTTTCCGCCAAAGCAAAAATATCCATTGGCGAGTACACCATAACTGCTCGTCCGCCCATGCCCTGCACTTCGCTAAGGCTATATTTGCTGCCTGGCACGCGAAGCATATCGCCAAAGGTTACCACGCAGGTATTTGGTGTCATGGCAAGCTCAATCAATCGATCTACATAAGCCGTAGGTGTTACGCACACTGGACAGCCCGGCCCTGATATCAAATGAATGTTAGCCGAAAGCATCCCTCGGATTCCATTCTTGGAAATCGCCGCAGTATGACTACCACACACTTCCATAATGTTCATTTCTGGGCCATCGTAATTTGCTAAGAAATCACGCATTTCGGCAAGTAACATTTTTTCAGTTTTCCCAGAACTTCCTATTCCGTTCATCTAAACTGCCTCCTACTCACTCATCAGATTGTTCAGATTTTCCAAATCTTCCATATCCTGCTGGGATACCTTCTGAATCACACAGCCTGCATGCACAAGCACATAATCGCCTACTTTTACATCCACAAGACCAGCTCTGGCAGTTACCTGATTTCCATTGAAATCTACAACTGCATCTCTATCTTTTATTTCAATTACTTTACCTGGTAAAGCTACACACATGTTCATTTACCTCATTTCACCTAATTACTTTCCTATGGAATTATAGCACAAAAACATAATATTTCAATTATTACTTGACTATAGAACATTTGTTCGATATAATTGGATATATCAACTCGTTTCTCATTATGAACAATCATAATTCTCTTGAGACTCATCATGTTACCCATTGACTTCCGATAGCATTTATGCTATCATAACAACAGGATAAAACTCCTGAGATTAGGAGCATACTATGAAATATAACGTAGAGTTCTATGAAAAAAGAAACGGAAAATCTGAAATCTGGGATTTTTTAGAAAATCTACGACTAAAAGCAAAAACAAGCAAAGATGCACGCATCCAATATCGTCAAGTAATTTTATATATACAATTATTACAAGATAATGGAATCCATTTACCTGAAAATATTACGAAGCATATCGAAGAAAATATTTGGGAGCTTCGTCCTGGCAATAATCGTGTTTTTTATTTCTTCTTTGATAACAATACCTTTGTACTTCTTCATGCTTTCAGAAAGAAAACGCAAAAAACGCCTCGCAAAGAAATAGAACGGGCAAAATCTGAACGTGATGATTATTTAGCTCAGAAAGGAGCCAACCATGAAAACTTGGGAACAATACAAGGAACACGTAAAAACAGTTGATAACACTGCTAAAAAGGATATGGAAGATATAGAGAACATCGCAGCCATCGTCAGCGCGATGGTACAGAAACGAAATTCTCTTGGCATCAGCCAGCGTGAATTGGCTTCTCTATGTGATATGCCACAATCTTCCATTGCCCGTATTGAATCTATGCAGATTACACCTAAATTGGATACTCTTTTAAAAATTATGCGTCCTTTAGGATTAGGTTTGACTGTTACTCCCATTAAATAGAGAAAAAAAAGAGTAGCTATTACCTACTGTAATAACTACTCTTTCTATCCTATTTTTACACTTATTTCTCTGCAATATCTCGTGCAACATGAACTCCACTGGCAGAAGCATGTGATAAGGAATGTGTGATACCACTTCCGTCGCCGATGATATACAGGCCATCGTAACAGCATTCCAATTTATCATTTACTTCTACTTCCATATTATAAAATTTTACCTCTACACCATAAAGCAAGGTATCGTCATTTGCGGTACCTGGTGCTACTTTGTCGAGTGCATAAATCATCTCAATGATACCATCCAAAATACGTTTTGGAAGTACCAGACTAAGGTCGCCTGGTGTTGCTTTTAAGGTTGGTGTAATAAATGCCTCTTCAATACGATCTGGTGTAGAACGTTTTCCACGAATCAAATCGCCAAATCTCTGAACGATTACGCCGCCACCGAGCATATTGCTCAGACGGGCAATGGATTCACCATATCCGTTGGAATCCTTAAATGGCTCTGAAAAATGTTTTGCTACCAACAATGCAAAGTTTGTATTGTTAGTCTGTTTTTCTGGGTCTTCGTAGCTATGACCATTTACCGTGATAATACCATTGGTGTTTTCGTTTACAACTGCACCCTTTGGATTCATGCAGAAAGTACGCACCTTATCCTGGTATTTCTGTGTGCGGTAAACAATCTTGCTTTCGTATAATTCGTCGGTTAAATGTGAGAACACATCTGCTGGTAATTCGACACGCACACCGATATCTACACGATTGGATTTCGTTGGGATTTCTAATTCCTTGCAAACACGTTCCATCCATTTGCTTCCGCTTCGACCAACAGAAATAATACATTTTTCACAGGTGTAAGAAGCATCCTGACATTTTACTTCATAACCACCATCGATAATAGCCACGGTTTCTACTGGTGTATCGAAATAGAAATCTACTTTGTCCTGCAAATATGCATACAGATTTTCCAATACGACATAATTGATATCCGTACCTAAATGACGAACCGATGCGTCTAAAAGGTGTAAGTCATGCTTGATACATTCTTTTTTGAATCTAGTGCCGGAAGTAGAATAAAGCTTCGTACCTTCGCCACCATAACGCATATTGATTTCATCTACATATTTCATCAAATTGAGTGCACGTTCTTTTCCAATATACTCGTAGAGTGTGCCACCAAAATCATTGGTAATATTGTATTTTCCATCGGAAAATGCACCTGCACCACCAAAACCGCTCATAATCGAACAGCTTTGACATCCGATACAGGACTTAATCTTTTCCCCATCAATCGGACAATGTCTTTTCGCCAAAGAATGTCCTGCTTCAAAAACAGCTACTTTTAAATCTGGTCTTTTCTGCACCAATTCATACGCAGAAAAAATTCCCCCTGGACCAGCTCCAATAATAATAATATCGTACTTCATCATTTTTCCTCCTCCAATTGTATCAATTTGCAAACTCTATAATGTATCGATATACGCCAGCAAATCCGCAAAATCTCCTTGTGGATATACCGCAATATCTTTTTCTACTTTGTTAATCAAATCCGCTGGCATAAGGAATACTTTCATACCAAGCTCTTCGGTAATCATATCTTCGCCTACATCATTTCCAACCATCAGACATTCTTCTGGCTTAACACCAAGCTTTTCTACCACTTCTCTGTAGTAGTTCAGATTTGGCTTGCAGAAATGATAATTCTCATAAGTTGTGAAGATTTCAAAATCCTCTGGTGTAAGTCCCGCCCAGCGAATACGGCTTTCTGTTGCAATACTTGGAAACATTGGTGTCGTCGCAAGTGCCACACGAAATCCTTTTTCTTTTAAGGTCTGAATCGTCTTAGCGGCTTCTGGAAGAAAGCCGCAAATATTCTTTACTTCCTGAAATTCATGGAGATAATAATCATCAAAGATTGGAATATCTTCTCTTACTTTCTCTCCAAGAAGTCCTGTAAAGGCATTCCAGAATGCCTCCTCGTTCGTGCAGGAACCATCGTTTGTGGTCATGGCTTTCATCCCTGCGTAAACAGCCTTTACGAGTTTTTCTGGCTCATAACCATGTGGGGCAAGCTTCTTTGCCATGCCTCCCAAATACGCCTTAATAAATGTATCCTGATCCATCGGAAGCAATGTACCATCCAAATCAAATAAAACTACTTTAATACTCATTTACTTTCGTCTCCCATAAAGATATGTGGCAAAATAAATCACGGAAGCGATGATAACAATCATCGGTCCAGTCGCCACATTCGTATAATACGATACTACTAAACCTACCACACCTGAGAACACCGAAAAAATCAGTGAAAACAGATGATATTCTCTCATATTGGCGGAAATATTTCTCGCCGAAGCCGCTGGCAAAATAAGCAGTGCGTTGATAATCAAAATTCCAACCCATTTGATAGAAAGCATTACAATTAATGCTACCAAAACTGCAAAGAGATTGTCCATCAGTTTCACTGGAATCTGCTTGCTTTTTGCCACAGTTCTATGAATGGAAATGGCATTCAAATAGTTGAAGCCCAAAATCCAGAACAAAATGGTAGATACAAATATTGCTACAAGATACCAAATCTCCTGTGTTGTGATACTTAAAATATCGCCCACCAAAATCGCAGAATACTTGCTGAAATTTCCACCTGCGGACAAAATCGCTAAACCGATTGCCACAGAGCAGGAAGAAAATACAGAAATAATGGTATCTGTCGATGCAGTATTTCGACTGCTGATTTTATTCAAAAGCATCGCAAAGGCTATCGCAAAAATCACCATGGAAATCGTCGTATCCTGCATGCCAAAGACTACTCCGACTGCAATTCCTGTCAAGGCTGAGTGTCCCAACGCATCGGAAAAATATGCCATCTTTTTATTTACAATCATGGTTCCAAGAAGTGCAAAAAGCGGTGTGATAATGAGTATCGCCAACAGTGCATTTCTCATAAAACCATAATCTAACCAGGAGGTCCAATTAATCATTCTTTCATCCCTCCTTAATCCATTTATCCACAGTCTCCGTTGCAAACACACTAGCAAACTCTGGACTTTCAAATACTTCCTTTACAGTTCCCTGCTTCAAAACAGTCTGATCCAAAAGCACTACATGATCCGCATACTGCTTCACATATTCCAAATCATGTGAAATCAAAATAATCGCCAAATCATAGTGACTCTTTAAATAGCTGATGGTCTTATAAAAAAGCTCCATCCCATTCTTGTCAATTCCCGAAACTGGCTCATCCAAAAGCAAGAGCTTTGGCTTGTCCATAATCGCCATGGACAAAAGTACTCTCTGAAGCTGTCCACCGGACAAATTACAAACCTGTTTATCAATCAAATCCGCTGCCTCAAAGGTTTCTAAATGAGTTTTGATTTCCTCATAAATTCTTTTATTTTTCGGTAAAAACACTGGATAGTGATATGCAAAACTTGCAATCAAGTCATAAACACTAAGCGGTGTATTCTTTTCTATATTAATCGATTGTGGCACATACCCAATCTTCAAATCTTTCATCTTGCCATTCTTGGTATCTCGGTACTCAATGTTTCCCTTTGTTGGAACGTCCTTTAAAATGGCACGTACCAGCGTGGATTTTCCTGCACCGTTCTTACCGATAATCGCATTTAAGGAGCCACAATGAATATGCAGATTGACATCTTTTAATACGACCTGCTCCCCAAAGCTTACGCCAAGGTTATTGATTTTGATACAATGAAAACCACAGGTTTCAATGATTTTTTTCAGTTTCATTTGTGCCTCCTTTCTTCGCTTCAGCTGTATTTAGATATTTTCATTAAATATGGTTGCTGCACCATAATTACCGTCTTTATCTTTGATTTCTATATCAAACTTATTCCAATGCATATTCTTTTCAGTCGTTTCAACCTGAATAAGATATGCCGACATCTCCTGCTCTCCGGCAACTTCCTTAACCTCGTTTGTATTAATTACGCGACGTTCTTTTCCATCAATCGTGACTTTAATCGTAATATCTTTTGGTGCAATGTCTTGTTCTCCTTGCTGGAATCTTATCAAACTCATCGGTCTGAAATAAGCCATCAAAGAATTTCCCCCGCCCTTGACAGAGAAAACATGCAATCCATATATCTCCAAAGTATCAAAGCTTACATCCAGCAACATATCATTTTGGAGCAGAATATTCTGACACCAGTACTCCAAACATTTTTCCGCATAATCTTTTACCGCAATCAAAAACGGATATCGTCCACTTGGTATGTCAAATTTATAGTATCCCTCCTCATTACTCTCCGTACTATAAATTGTAATAAAATCTTCCCCCTTAATTTCGACAATAGCATTGTCAATGGGTGTATCATGCTTGTCTTTTACATATCCTTCTAAAATCACTGTTTTTTCCTCACAAAGTTCTAAATCATTGAAAAACTTCTTTAATCAGCTTCAAGTTATTTCTCATACCCTCAATATAACTATCTGCTTCATATTCCCCACGATTCAGTGGATTCAGGTAAATAACTTCCACATCCACTTCCTTCTGTACCATTTCACACATATCTGTGCCGTAAAGCTCTTCCGCAAAAATATACTTCACGCCATGATGTTCAATGACTTCTAACACTTCTGCCACTTCGCCTGCACTGACCTGACGCTCCTCGTCTAAATCCATGCAAAAGGCTGTTTCTAATCCTAAATCTTCTGCCACATAATCATAGGCACAGTGGAATAAAATGACCTCTTCGCCTTTCGTTAAGGTTAAGAGCTTCTCCTGTTCTACTTGAAGTGCCTCTAATTTTCTGTCGTAATCTCCTGCATTTGCAAGAAAACTTTCACGCATTTGCGGAGCTGCTTTTGCAAGTCCACTTGCGATAGTTTCTACCTGTTTGCGGTACAATTCAACACTCATCCATGCATGAGCATTGACGTCGTGATTGTGGACATCTTCGTCATGAGCATCTTCATTCTCATGGTCGTGTTCTTCTGTTCCATGGATATCTTCATGGTCTTCTTCACTGTGAGAATCCTCATGCACATGTCCATGTGCATCTTCCTCACACAAGAGTTCAATCCCCTCACAAGCCTCGATTACCACCAAATCCGGATACTGCTCTGCAATCTCTTCCATGAAAGATTCAATGCCACCACCATTGATGACAAACACATCTGCCGTGGATAAAACTTTCATATCCGCCGGTGTCAGTTGAAAATCATGAAGACACCCCGTTTGTGGCTCACTTAAATTTTTTAAAGTTACGCCTTCTGTATCACCAATGACATTCATCGTAGCAATGTACATGGGATAAAAAGAAGTTACTACTACAAAATCCTCGTCCTCTGCCGGCTGATTGTGGCTGACATAAATATTGGTAAATCCAAAACTTACAACCAAAATACTAAGCAGCATCACGAGTACAAATACATACTTATTCTTCATATTACTTTATTTCTTCTTTGATTTCTTACCTACTTTGGAAGCTGTCTTCGCAGCCTTCTTTTCCTGCAATTTCTTGGTCTTCTTCGCAGTCTCTTTTCCAGTTGCTTTCCAACGTGGTTTGCGTTGTTTTTCTGGTTCCAAACTTGCAGCACTAGCCTGGCTTGCAGTCAAAGTTTCATTTGCAGTCGGACTTGCTTCCATTACTGTTTCTGCATCATTTACTGCATCTTCTTCCGAATCTTCTGGCAATACCAAGGAATCAATGAGCTCCCAAATTTCTTCTCTTCCCTGCTTGGTTTCTGCAGAAAATGGAATCATAATGGTATCCGGTTCCACGTTCAAAGTATCTGCAATCATCTTCATGTGCTTTGGCACTGCACCACGGCTAATCTTGTCCAACTTCGTAGCAATGATGATTGGTGCAAAGCCCTGCTCTACCATCCATTCATACATGAGACAGTCGTTGTCCGATGGCTGATGACGAATATCGATAAGCAGGAATACTGCTTTTAATTTGGTAGAGGTATGGAGGTATTTTTCAATCATCTTACCCCATTTTGCCTTGATTTCTACGTTTGCATTTGCATAACCGTAGCCAGGAAGGTCTACCAAATACATGGCATCATTTATATTATAAAAGTTGATGGTCTGTGTTTTACCCGGCTGAGAGGAAGTACGCGCCAATGCCTTACGATTCATAAGTGCATTGATGAGTGAGGATTTTCCTACATTGGATTTTCCTGCAAAAGCGACTTCATAATGTGGATTATCTGGAAAAGTACTTGTAATACCACATACAGTTTCCAGGTTTACATTCTTAATTACCATGTCAAACTCCTTTTTTCTAAATCATAATCCTCGAAAAACCAAGACCCACTTTCGCAAGTCTTGGTTTTATCGTCAGATACATTTATTTCACCAGTGCAATCTCCAGCACCTGGTCTAATTTTTCTACCAGCACAATCTCAAGACCTTTTTTGATTTCTTCGGAAATCTCATGTAAATCCTTTTCATTTTTGGCTGGTACACAAACGGTTTTCATATCTGCATTTTTTGCTGCAAGCAGTTTTTCTTTTAAACCACCGATAGGAAGCACACGACCTCTTAAGGTGATTTCTCCAGTCATAGCGACATCAGCTTTTACTGGCTGTTTGATAACCGCGGACAATACCGCTGTCGCCATCGTAATTCCAGCGGAAGGACCATCCTTTGGCACTGCTCCTTCTGGAATATGTATGTGAATATCATGCTCTGAGAAAAAGTCTTTGTCAATGTGATACTCTGGACTAATCGAACGAATA
Source organism: Agathobacter sp. (assembly GCA_017481285.1). GTDB lineage: Bacteria > Bacillota > Clostridia > Lachnospirales > Lachnospiraceae > Roseburia. The sequence goes on from JAFUPI010000014.1 coordinate 26,659, forward strand.
TAACTAATACCTGCCATGGCAGATTCTTTCATCACGTCGCCCATCTTACCAGTAAGCTTCACTTCTCCTTTTCCTGGCATAATATTTACTTCGATTTCTAATGTAGTTCCACCTACACTGGTCCATGCAAGTCCTCGAACAACACCGATTTCATCGTTTTCGTTCTTTTCTTCCTGGCTGTATTTTTCTTTACCCAAAAACTTCGCCAGATTCGCATCTGTCACACGGATTTTCTCTTTTTTATTCTGGTAGATTTCTCTTGCTGTCTTACGACAAATTTCTCCCAGCTTACGTTCCAGACCACGAACACCCGCTTCTTTGGTATAGCTACGAATCATCTTGATTAGAGCTTTATCACTGATGGTAAGCTGTTCTGGCTGGATACCGTTTTTCTCTAACTGCTTTGGAATCAAATGTTCCTTCGCAATGTGGAACTTTTCGTTTTCCATGTAGCTGGAAACTTCAATGATTTCCATTCGATCCAGAAGTGGTTTGGGAATATTTTGCATTTCATTTGCAGTCGCGATAAAAAGCACTTCCGATAAATCCACTGGAATTTCTACATAGTGGTCACGAAATTTACTATTCTGCTCAGAGTCTAATACTTCCAAAAGTGCTGCGGAAGTATCTCCCTTGTAATCGCTACTTACCTTATCGATTTCATCCAAGAGCATCAACGGATTTTTCACCCCTGCAGAACGAAGGCCGTTTACGATACGTCCTGGCATCGCTCCCACATAGGTGCGTCTGTGCCCACGAATCTCTGCTTCATCACGCACGCCGCCGAGACAGATACGTACATATTCTTTGTTCAACGCTCTGGCTACAGAGCGGGCAATGCTTGTCTTACCTGTTCCTGGAGGACCGACCAAACAAATGATAGGGCTTTCTCCCTTGCTGGTAAGGTTTCGTACCGCCAAAAATTCCAGCATACGTTCTTTCACTTTTTCCAAACCATAATGGTCTGCATCCAGCACTTCCTGCGCATGGTCTAGGTCATTATTATCCTCTGACATCTTATCCCATGGCATCTCTAAAAGCGTTTCGATATAGCCACGGCTTACATTGCTTTCGGATGAGTTGGAATGGATATTCTTGAAACGAAGAATCTCTTTTTTGATGCGTTCTTTCACTTCTTCCGAAGCCTCTAATTTTTCCAAGGCTTCCAAATAACCATCCGCATCAGACTGGGTATTTACTTCTCCCAGTTCTTCACGAATTACATTCATCTGTTCGCGAAGAATATAATCCTTTTGATTTTTATCCACTCGCTGTTTTACTTTGTCCTGAAAATCCTTCTGGATTGCCATGACGTCCATCTCACGGAACATCAGTGCCAAAAGCACTTCATATCTCTCTCCGAGACTATTTGCTTCCAAGATATGCTGCTTGTCTGCATACCCCACAGGAAGCGTATTGGAAACGTAGTTAATCAGTTTCGTCAAATCCGTAAAGGAATGTGTATGCTTCACTGCATCTGGTGCAATCTTGCCATGCAATTTCGCATATCTTGCAAAATTATCACGGATACTCTTACTCATAGCACTTAAAGCGGTCTCTGGTAGATTCTCTACGACATCTTCCAGTTCCTCAATTTCTGCCAAGAGAAATTCATCGCATTCCCCAAAAGCAGTCAGTTTTCCGCGAGACTGGCCTTCTGCCAAAACACGCACAATATTATTTTGTAATTTAATAACCTGCTTGATTTCCGCAACAATCCCCACTTCAAACAAATCAGCAATCTTTGGGTTGTCTACCTCAGCATCACGCTGTGTCACCAAAAAGATATGCTGATTGTCATTCATTGCAGCTTCCACTGCCTTTATGGATTTGTCACGGCTAATATCAAAATGGGCAATCATACCCGGTAATATCGTCATGCCTCGTAAGGCAATCGCCGGTATTCTTGTCATCGATTTCACTCCTTAAGCTCTAGTGCCTTCAAGTTGTCTTCTACCATATCTTTGGTAATCATACAGTCGGAAATGCTGTCATCCGATGGAATACTATACATCAAATCTAACATTACATTTTCCATGATTGCACGAAGACCTCTTGCTCCTGTCTTGCGTTCTAATGCTTTATCCGCAATCGCACCGATGGCTTCCTCATCAAAAGTAAGGTCTACACCATCTAATTCAAATAACTTGGTATACTGTTTTACCAAGGAATTCTTTGGTTCCTGTAAAATACGAATCAATGCATCTCTATCCAGGTTGTCTAAAGAAACTGTGATAGGTACACGTCCGATAAATTCTGGAATCAAACCAAATTTCACGAAATCCTGTGGAAGTGCATGTCTGAATGCTTCTCCAACATTGATATCGTGTTTGCTATGAACCTCTGCATTGAAACCAATCGATGCAGTATCCATTCTCTTTTCGATAATCTTTTCCAAACCATCGAAAGCACCACCACAAATAAAAAGGATGTTGGTGGTATCAATTGGAATCAATTCCTGCTGTGGGTGTTTTCTTCCGCCCTGTGGAGGAACAGAAGCAACCGTACCTTCCAAGATTTTAAGAAGTGCCTGCTGCACGCCTTCACCAGAAACATCTCTTGTGATAGAAACGTTTTCTGACTTCTTAGTAATCTTATCGATTTCATCGATGTAAACGATACCGTGTTCTGCACGTTCCACATCATAATCTGCAGCCTGAATTAATTTCAGCAAAATATTTTCTACGTCTTCGCCTACATAACCTGCTTCGGTAAGTGTCGTTGCATCTGCAATTGCGAATGGAACGTTGATTACTCTTGCAAGTGTCTGTGCCAAAAGTGTTTTACCAGAACCGGTTGGTCCTAACATAAGCACATTGCTCTTCTGCAACTCTACACCTAAATCCGCACCTGCAAGCACACGTTTATAGTGATTGTAAACAGCCACAGACAATACTTTTTTCGCCTGGTCCTGACCGATTACATAATCATCCAAAAATGCCTTCAATTCTTCTGGTTTCAAAAGATTGATTTCTTCTTTTGCACTAGATTTTTCACTTACTTCGCCAAACTCTTCTTCATCTACGATTTCCGCACAAATATCTACACACTGATAACAGATATACGCACTATTATTTGGCCCAACAATCAATTTTCCGCCAGCCTGCTCCTGTGTTTTTCCACAGAACGAACAGCGAATCACATCATTTTTCTTTCCTGCCATTTTGGTTCTCCTAGATTCTAAAATTAGCGACTGGTAATTACACCATCAATGAGACCATATGCTAACGCTTCTTCTGCACTCATGTAATAGTCTCTTTCTGTATCTGCTGCAACCTGCTCATAGGTCTTTCCTGTGTTTGCAGCTAAGATTTCATTTAATTTCTTTTTGGTCTTCAAGATATTTTCAGCCGTAATCTGAATATCTGTTGCCTGACCTTTTGCACCGCCAGATGGCTGATGAATCATAACTTCTGCATTAGGAAGAGCAAATCTCTTACCTTTTGTACCACCTGCTAAAAGGAATGCACCCATGCTTGCCGCAAGTCCGATACAAATGGTAGATACATCACATTTAATGTACTGCATAGTATCGTAAATAGCCATACCAGCTGTAACCATTCCACCTGGAGAATTGATATATAACTGGATATCTTTTCCTGGATCTTCTGATTCCAGGAACAAAAGCTGAGCAACTACAAGACTAGCTGTAGTTTCGTTTACTTCTTCTCCAAGGAAGATAATTCTATCTTTTAGTAAGCGGGAGTAAATATCGTAATTTCTTTCTCCTCTGCTGGTTTGTTCAACGACATAAGGTACTAAACTCATGTAAAATGCCTCCTTAATAAAAGTTGTTAAAGGGTTGTCGCCATTTCAGCAACAACCCTCTTTTGATTTATTCTTCTGTTGCTACTTCTTCAGCGTCTTCTTTCTTTGCTTTCTTAGCAGCTTTTTCTTTTACGTTTTCCATGATGTATTCAACAGCTTTTGTGATAGCAATCTGGTTCTTCATAGAAGCTTTTTCGTTTTCGCCCATATAACCTTTTAACTGAGCTGCATCCATGCCGTACATACCAGCCATCTTTTCGATTTCTGCATCTACGTCAGCATCTGTAGCTTCAATACCTTCTGCTTTTACAATTGCTTCAAGTACAAGGCTTGTTTTGATACGTGTTTCAGCTTCTGGACGAACCTGATCCATTAAGCCTTCGATTGTCTGTCCTGAGAACTGCATGTACTGTTCCATTGTAAGACCACTCTGAGCGATTCTCTGTGCGAATTCATTTACCATATCTTCACACTGTGTCTGAATCATAGCTTCTGGAATTTCCATTTCAGATGCTTCTACGATAGCTGCGATGGCTTCGTCTTCCTGTTCACGTTTTGCTTCTTCGGCTTTTTTAGCTTCAAGCTGTTTCTTCAAGTCTTCCTTGTATTCAGCTAATGTTTCGAATTCAGATACATCTGAAGCGAATTCATCATCTAATTTTGGAAGTTCTTTTGTTGTTACATCGTTAATCTTAACTTTGAAGAGTGCTGGTTTTCCAGCGAGGTCAGCTGCATGATACTGTTCTGGAAATGTAACGTTTACGTCTACTTCATCACCAGCTTTGTGTCCTACTAACTGCTCTTCAAATGTATCGATGAATGAATGAGAACCGATTTCTAATGGATGGTTTTCAGCTTTGCCACCATCGAATGGTACGCCATCTACAGAACCTTCGTAATCGATTACTGCTGTATCGCCTTCTTTGATTGCTCTCTTAACAGATACTGTTCTAGCGTTTTTATTTCTTTCAGCTTCTAAAGCTTCTTTTACTTCTGCTGCTGAAACTTTAACGTTTGCTTTTGTTACGTTTACACCTTTGTATTTGCCAAGTTTTACTTCTGGCTTAACAGCAACTTCTGCTGTGTAAATGAAAGCTTTACCTTTTTCAATCTGTACTACGTCTACAGTTGGACGAGATACAACATCAACACCGCTTTCTTCTACTGCTGCTGCGTAACTGTTCTGCATTAAGTTGTTTGCTGCTTCTTCGTAGAAGATTTCTGGTCCGTACATTTTTTCGATCATCGCACGTGGCACTTTACCTTTACGGAAACCAGGAACACTGATTTTATTTCTTTCTTTTAAATAAGCTGCGTTTAAAGCTTTTTCAACTTCTTCTGCTGGAACTTCGATTGTAAGTTTCACAACATTCTTTTCTAAATTTTCAACCTGTACACTCATTACTAACTATTTCCTCCTTCATATATATGAAATACAAGTAAATTCTTTTTGAACGATGGTTTTTACAAATAGGCATACTTCGACCATCGCAATCATTTAGAGATTATAGCACAGGATTACCCAAAATACTAGTGTTTTTTCTAAAACATCGTTGTTTTTCTTGCCTTTTTCACTTATAGGATAACTTCCATCCCAACTTTTTGTGGCACAAGTCCACACTTCTCATAAAACTTCATCGCACTCTCGTTACAAGACCACACATTCAGTGTCACATTGTAGCATTCGCTCTCCTTGGCAAAGGAAAGCACATATTCATATAACTGCTTTCCAATATGCATGCCACGCCTTTCTTCAACCACGCATAAATCATCTATGTATAAGGTCTTAATATCGGTCAAAATATTATTATCGACATGCTGGATGAATTTACAAAATACATAGCCTAGTACTTCATTGTTTTCATCTACGCCCACGAAAATTGGTGTAGAATCATCCTTTATGATTTCTACCAGTTCCTCGTCGGTATACTTCTTTGCATTTGGTTTGAACAAATCTGGTCTGCCATTGTGATGCACCATAAGTACCTGCATGAGCAATTTATTTAAGCCCTCCATATCTGTTGTCTTCGCTCTTCGAATTATCATTTGATTTTCCTCTTATTTCATGTAATTTTCTTTATACCACTTCAAAAATTCCACATCACGGAACTGCCATTTTTCTGTCATCAATCGCTCATTCGTTTCGATAATCGTATCAATATCTGCCCACGCAAGATGGAAACCTCTTTCCTTTTCACTTTCGGTCATGGCAGTCTCTAAAACTTCATCCTCCACCTCACAACTATAGTGCAGAGAATGTGCTATGTATTTTGTATTTTCATCAAAAATATCCCGGCGCACTTCAAGTATCTCACCTAATTCTTGGATGGATTCTGGAATGATGACCAAGCCTGTTTCTTCTAATACCTCTCGTGCCAAAGCCTGTACAATCGTTTCCCCTGCATCCATCCCACCGCCAGGAATTTTGTATTCGCCAGTCTTACTTTGCTGCATGGCAAACAAACCGTTTCTTTGTATCAATGCACGTACTCCAAAACGCTCAAAAACTGGCATATCATCGGTATAATTCTTTTCATCTAGAACAAGTATGGTACGCATAAGATTCCTCCGATTATTTATACACTCTTATATTCATATAAACGATACATTTTCTTCGCTATATTTCCACTATATAATTTTTTGAAGATAGCCTTTTCTATTCCTTGTAGTTCATTTACAAGTTTTTCTGGTGTCATTTCGTGCTCATTCACAAAAGACAAACGATTACTCTCTAAATCTTTTGGATTGTCGATACCATATACCTGTGTCACACCAACATCATTAATTGGATTTTTGTACTTGGATGCATTGGCTGCAAACATGGTATAACAGTCCATTAAGATATTTACACTTTCAAAATGTGCTGTGATTTCTTCTAGAAGCGACTTTAATTCTTCGTTTTCGAAATACATACTAACGCCTTCCATCACAATAATCGCATGTTTTGCTTTTGGAATCGCCGATAACCAATTCTCTTCACGCACATCAGCCTCCACCATGTGATATGTATCGCTTTGTGTATAGTATCTCTTACGCTCGCAAATCACATTTGGAAAATCAATATCGTACCAAAGATGTCCCTTCGTTCCGACACGTTCCACACGGCTATCCATACCACAGCCAATGTGAAGCACAGCTGCACTATTATCTTTTTCCATCTGCCTATGCAGCCACTTATCAAACACCGCAGAACGCATTCCCATGTAGTAAGCCAACCATTTAGACTTTGATTTTCCCTTCAATTCGAAGCCTTCGGCATCCCAAATCGCTTCGGCTTTTTTATCATTTAAAATAATGCCCTTACGGCTTACATAAGCTTTCCCATATAACGGAATATAGAGTGTTTTATTGACATTATTCATAAATCGTATACTCCTTATATACTTCTCCATCTAAGGTCTTCCATTCAAAGCATTCTCCATCAAATGTCATATAACTATGAGGTGAATTTTCCTTTGGAATCGAAACAGAACCTGGGTTCATGTAAATGTGTGTGTCGTATTCTTCGCAAACCGGCACATGGGTATGACCATGTAAAAGAATGTCACCCGGTTTCACAGGTGGTAAATTGCTATTATTATGCACATGCCCATGTGTCACAAAAATCATATGTCCACCTGCTTCCAAAATAGCATAATCTGCCAAGACTGGAAAATTCAACACCATCTGATCCACTTCTGCTTCACAATTTCCACGCACGCATAAAATCTCGTTTTTCATTGCATTTAGCATCTCGATGACTTTCTTTGGAGCATAACCTTCTGGCAGGTCATTTCTAGGACCATGATACAAAATATCACCCAGCAATAACAGCTTGTCTGCCTGTTCTCTCTTATATGCCTCTATTAATTTTTCACAATAATATGCCGACCCATGAATGTCGGATGCGATAAGCCATTTCATTTTATTTAATCTCCTTATCTATAGTCCAAATAGAAGTAGTAAAATGCATCTATTTGGTTGATATGTAAGTTTTAATCCTTTCTAGTAACTCTGTCATTTCAAAATTACCTTCCACTCATCCTCTTCTATCACATACTGAAATTCTGTCAAATTCTCATCCATCATCACATCTATCATCTGTTGCAAATCTTCTACTGCATCTAAACTAGGAATATCGTTTTTATCTACCCAGTGCATCTCCCCTTCATCAGATGAAATCACTTCTCCTTCAAATTCAGTAGCAGAAAATAAGAAAACGATATAACGGCCTTTCTCCATCGGAAACTGTTTTACCCCACATAATTTCGGATTCATAATGTTAAGTCCTGTTTCCTCTTTCATTTCACGTACAACCGCATCGACAATAGATTCACCTGACTCAATATGTCCACCTGGCATAGCGAATCCTCTCCAGTCATCTTTTACTCGATTCTGCAAAAGGAATTTATTATCTTTTTCTACTAAACATAACACGGTTAATTCTACTTCTTCGGTACGTTTCATTTATAGCTCCTCTGAAAACTAATGCGCTTATACATTTTCCATCCTCTATTTTCCCTCAATTTGAGGCAAAGCCGTAAGCTCTAAAGAACTTAGCGTCTTCATTTGCTGCACTGCTAAATCATGTAAAAGTTTCATTCTCTCTGCCTGTCCACAGCCTTGATTAATCAAAATCGCATTATAACTCTCCATATTCGCTAAAACTAAGAGTTGTTGCAACGATGCATAATCTCGTATATTGCCTTCTTTCTTTGGATTCTCATCACGCCATTGTTTTGCAGTCTTTCCGAATAAAACTACATTTAAAATATCTGCTTCATTTGCATATGTAAATACAATCTGTTTTTGTGTCAACTCTGGTGGAATTAAGTTTTCTTTTATCGCATCTGTGTGAATACGATAATTTAATTTCGATATTTCTCGATTTAAATTCCAGTTCAAAGAAAGACGACTGTTTTCATCATTTTTTAAACGTTTATAATCTTTAATTAAATAAACTTTAAATTCTGGAGAAATCCAGGTTGCAAACTCAAAAGCTATGTCTACATGTGCATATGTTCCACCATAACGTCCCGACTTGGCCCTAATTCCTATCGCATTCATTTCTTCAATCCATTTTGTCGGTGTCATTACAAATCTATTAAGTCCTGCATCCTTTTTAACCGCCTCGAATTGCACACGGTTAAAATCAGGATTAGATAACATTTCCCATATCCCTAAAAATTCTAGAGTATTACGATTTCGCATCCAGTTTTGAATAACAAATCGAGGGTCATCTGCATTTTTATATTTTGCAATATCTGTTAACGAAATAAACTCATTTTCAAAATCTTCCGTATAAATCCCAATATCAATTCCATTTGCATGTATAGTTTCTTTCAACTTTTTTCCCATATAGATACCTCCATTTTATATAGAACATACGTTCGTTTTTCTTATGGTATCATATATAATATAACTATACAAGCACTTCTCACAAAAAATAAATCAGTTCGTCTTTTATCTCAATGCCTCATAAAAAGAATACTCCACTTCCCCCTGCATCTGCAGCAATGCCCCTGGAACTAATTCCTTTACCATCAGACATTCTGGTGCAGGAAGCCTTACACTTGGTGCAGCAACAATTCCGAAATCTGCTGAGGTTACGAAGTTTCTCGCATTATAATTTTGAGGATTGCCTTCTACCATCACCACTTCATAGCCCAGCTCTTTTGCTTTCGCAAAACCATATTCTATTAAATCTTTTGAAATATGCTGTCTTTGCAGCTCTGTTTTTACTGCTGCAGGTGAAAGCAAAAGTAATTTATCATCATAGTTTCCTTCTATATGAAATCTCGAAAACATCACATAACCAATTACTTCATCCGCCTCATCTACCATAATCAATTCTAATTCTGGCACATAGTATTTTTTACTTCGAATTTCTGTTACAAGACTTCTTTTCTATACTTTTAATTGTTCGCATTTACTCCTAACCTTTCGTATAATAACTTCTCGTAATTCCTTCTCGTATAAACTGCTTCTTCTCATAATAATGTTGTGCTCTGTGATTATTCAACGCTGTATCTGTATCCAGTCTCCCACATCCCTTTTTCTTCAAGGCATGTTTCAAACTATCCATACACTTTGATCCAAGGCCTTGATTTTGCAAATCATCATTCAAATAAATCCATCTCAAATATGCAATATCGGAAGTCACATAATGAATCTCGCAACCACCAATCTGTTTGCCTTTCCGCAGAAAATCACAAACCTGTTGACCGCCTTTACTCACCTCATGCCAGTCCAGTTGAATCTCATTTTCCTGCATCTCATTTATCACAGAAGAATAGTACACATTCTCATGCTCCACAACAAAACCATGTGCCTTTAAAACTTCTTCAACCCATGGGAAAGATTCAAATAGCTTTCCATGTCTCGCGAAACATGACATTCCAAAGTAATGGAAAAAAGCATAAATTCTTTCATCTGTATTTAATTCTCTCATTGCGAATTCTAGCAATGCATTTCCAACATCTTTCCTGTCCTTTTCAAAATAAAATGCACGAATAATTGGATAGGACACTTCTTCGGATATCTCTCCATTTTCATCAAATCCAAAAGCTGTTTTACCATACTGGATAAATCCAACGATTTTGTCGCCTTCATATGCTTCTTTTATATTTAATTCTTGAAATAATTTTCTTCCTTCGCCATCTATATCATCATAAAATGACTTTTCCCAAACCTCAAAATCGACTGAAAAAAAATATGGCGAAGGCATCTTCATCTGATAACAGTATAATTCTTGCATAATTCTATTTTACAACACCTTTTTCAACTCTACAATAATCGCCTCTATATCATCATTGACTGCCTCTAAATTCGTAAATAAATCCGCAAACAACTGATTCAAATTTTCTTCGAAATTTGCTGGAAGAATCTTGCACTGTTTCAAGCAAAGCGAAACTAATCTCTTTTCTCCCGGATGTGTCAGTTCATTCATCGCCCAAATGATATCAAAATAGGATTCTAGAAAAGCAGAGGTTCTGTGATTCACACTTACTAAATCTTTTCTCTCAAGGGCCTTTTTTATCTGCCATTTATATGCAGGCATAAAATCAGACAACAGCTTCATATTTCTATCAATGATATTTTCCTTTAATTGCTTTGGATATGGCACATCGAAACGCTTTTTCGCCTCTGCAAGTCTGCCATCTCGGTCATAGATAATCTTGCAGTTTTTTAAGTTATGCCACATACATGTGGTGTATCCGTTATGTGGTTGATACATTTCCACAACAGATGCAACTTCCGCTGAAAAATCATCTACATTGCGATATACGATATCAATATCAATCCCGTTATTTAATGTACAATTATCTTCTGTCTCCCAAAATTGATTATTAATCTCCATGTAAGAACAGTACTTTTCCAAAATCTGACGTCTGACATCCTTATCCACATCAGCAGTACAATACAAATAAACATCATAATCTGATTTGGCATCATACTCTATGCCAGCTCGTGATCCACCAAGAGCGATTGCTTCTACCTGCTCTAAGTCTGCTAATTCTTCAAATAATTTTTCTACCATTTGTGTATCCTCTTCACTTTTCAGTCTTTTAGAATCTTTGCAAAAAATGCTCTAACACCGTCATCCACGGAGGTGCTGACATCTTTTACTTCTAAATCATAATAATATTCCCCACTCGCAATATCTATTGATAAAGAATCCAATGGAAAACCTTCTACGCGTTTCGAGTGTGGCTCCGAAACCAAAATAAATGGCTCTGTTGCAATTGACATATCCATACTGGAATAATGCTGCTCCTCATCCAAAATGAAATAGATTGCATTTCTATATCGCCCGGTTATCTTTCCTCCATGCTGTTTCGCCAAGGATGAATAATAAAGAATCATTTCATCATCATTCAACTCCTTGCCATTTACTCTTCGCACATGAATTCCTGGCTGCTCATCCTCTTCTAACTCATCAAAATACAAACCACTATCACAAGAAAAAACTGGCATGTGAAAAGCGTCAAAGTACGCTTTCGCTTTGATGCTGGCATTCTCCAAAGGCGTCTCTCCGCATTCATTTACAAATGGAAGTTCACTCTCTAAATCATTTAAACCAATAAGCTCTATTCCCAATGGTTCCACAGCTACTTCCATAGCTGCTAATTTGGCTTTATTGGTAGTTCCGTACAAAATTTTCATATACTGTTTCTCCGCAAATTACATTTATCTTTTAACAACATATTTCATTGGTGTAAACTTAATTCCGTTTATCTCCTGCTCTTCACTTAACGGGATAAAGCCAATATGTAAATAAAACGGCAAGCCATAAGGAGAGGAATTCAATGTCAATTCCTGTAGTAATGGATTTTCACTCAACACATCTTCCAACAAATAATTAAAAATCGCAGTTGCAATGCCTTTTCGGTGATACTCTTTCTTTGTAAATACCAAATTAATATGCGTTTTGTTGCTTCTCATGCCTATTAATGCGACAATTTTTTCGCCATCAAAAGCACCATAAATAGGGCATATTCCTCGTTTTGCCTTTTCCAAATAGTCAGGATTTTCTACAATGTCTCTTTTGAAGGTATCAATCCCCGATGGATGATAATCAGGGGCTTCAAATTGCATAAACACCTCTAACGCTAATTCCATCGCTTTTTCAACTTCGTTTTCAGTAATTTTTCTAATAACTATATTTTCCATAATATCACCACAATCCATTCTCATTCAAATTCATTTAAATGCCTTTTACTAAAAGCATTTCCATATATGGCAAAACATCAAACCCATTTTTCTCATATACATGAATGGCTCTTTCGTTTTCCTCTTCTACCTCTAAACGGAAAATATGCTCTGTATACATGCCTTTCAAATAATCGAAAAACATACTTCCGATTCCTAAGCCTCGATAGTCAGGTTTGATATACAAATCTTCAATCCAGATACATGGTCTGCCAAATTCCGTTGAAAAACTTTTTGCAATCATTCCATATCCCTGAATATCTTTTCCATCTTCAAAAATAAATCCCTCCAAATAAGGACTGTCATTCACACAATTCTCTATATCATTTTCGAAAATCTCATCAGAGCCATTACTAAGCACCGCTGGAGAAGCATAGAATACCCGCATCATTTCCATTACAGTGAATTTGTCTTCTCTGGTCATAAGTCTTATTGCTGTATTCATTTTTCCTCCACAAGCGCTTCTCTTAATTTCAAAATTTTATCTTCAATCGCTTTGATAATAATCATAAATTCTTCATCCGATTTTCCAGTTGGGTCATCCAATCCCCAATTATCATCAAAGGCTCTACCAATAAATGGACATCCCACATTGCACCCCATGGAAATTGCAATATCAGGTTCTGGAATATCAGAAATCAACTTCGAATACTGTGTCTGTTCCATGTCAATTCCATACACTTCCTTCATAAGACGCACTGCATCCTGATTGATTTGTGGTTTTGTTTCTGTTCCTGCAGAATAACTTTCAAACACATCTGCTGCCAGATGTTTTCCCAATGCCTCAGCAATCTGGCTACGACAGGAATTGTGTACACATATAAATGCTACTTTTTTACTCATTCTATAATTCCTCTAAAATCTCTTTCTTTTTCTGCTCATACTCTTCGTAAGTAATCAATGACTGATCATATAAACTCTGCAATTTTCTTAAACGTGTTTCCATATCATCGTTATCATTCGTCGCATTTTCTTCCTCATAGGAATAACTACGATATCCGCCATATGTATTCATCGTCACATCACGTCCATCATCCTCGATATCGATTACATGACTATCAATCTGCTCATCTGTAAAACCGTTTTTATAATTCACATAGGTAATCCATCCTGCGATTGCAGTCCAAAAAATTCCGAATAATCCAAATGTTGGAATTGCTACAAATAATCCAATGAGGCAGAAAATAATTCCTACTCCAAAGCCCATTTTTGACTGACCTTTCCCAGGTCTAACGTGAATTCTCTTTGACATACATCTATCCTCCTAAAATTCCTTATATGTGTACTCTAACACATAGTGCTCTCCAGTTCTCGGATCCACCTTTTCTTCTGAATGAGAGTATACGAAACCACAAGCCTGCTGCACTTTCTTGGAAGCAATATTCTGACTTCGGGCACTTAATACCATCTTTTTTGCCCCCAAATCATTCTTAACATAATTCTCCATAGCCCTTACAATTTGCTTCCCATATCCTTTTCCAACAAAATCAGGACCTAGTGCAACACCCGTATCCTCGAATATTCCCGGCTCTATTTCAATCATTCCCGCAAACCCAATTGCTTTTCCGGATGCTTTCTCATATACAAACCAAGCATAAGGGTGATTTCTTTCGTAAGCAATTGTTTTCTCCATTCGAATTTGTGCATCTTCCTCAGAGGTTGTAACATCCCATAGCATATATTTCGCGCTCTCTGCATGTCTCCAAAGATTGTAATACATGTCCTTCCAATCTTTTTGCTCTGCTTGTTTTATAATTAAATCTTTTGTTTCTAGCATCCTTCTTCCTTTCAGATTTTACAATCTCCAAATATCCCCATTTGGCATCCTGCACAACTGCCCATCGAAATGCTCAATTTCTTCACCAGTTTCCCAGTCACGTACCACAACCATTTCATGATACTCATAATCAGGCTCAGGGGCTTCAAACCATTCGCTGAAATAAATCTTATTTTCGTCGCGGAACATCAGGGCTTCATGTTCGCCCAGTTTAAAACTCTTTTTTTCTGGCCAAATTACTTCTAACACATTATTCTCGCTTTCATAGGACAGCATCACTGGAGCCACATCAAGCATAAGATTATAGCAATGTTGTACCTCATTTAATGAAATCTCAGTCACAACCTTTTGCTCATAATCCTGCGTATCAAATGCCACAATCTGTATTGTTTTTTCAGCGAAATCCACTACTAAAAAGTACAATACTCCATCCCAAAACACAGGTGCTTCCACATATACATTCTCTTTTGTCACAAAAGGATAATACACCTGTCCATCTGGGTAATGAATCAATACACAGGTCATCCCTTCATACACTTCACCTGCTTGAAGGATTTCTTCTACCTCATATAAATCACAGAAACAATTCTTTGCGATTTTACAGTAATACCATTCGCTGGTTCCTTCAATTCTTTCTGGATAGGCATCTTGTATGCCTTCGATTTTGATGTAATTCATAAATTCAGCTCCTCTATTTCCCATTCTTTCGCCGGCAAAACTCTTGCACACGCTCCAAGGACTTCCTCTATCACTCGTAGCTCCAACGCCTGTCTATGCTTGAAATGTGCCACCATATCACCAAAGTCTTCATACCCATGCTTTCTTCCATAAGGTGAGTCCTTCAAATAATTCATCATCAGTGGATACCACATTTCATTGCCCGCATTGTCACAGCGTTCTTTTCTGACTACTTGCAAAAATTCTTCCAGCTTATCACTATACAAATACAGCAAACAGAAATTACTCTTATCTATCACACCAAATAATTCACGATAAAATTCCACAATTTCTTCATCACTAAGCTCATGGAATAAAATCAAATCTTCCATGATGTTCTGAAAAAAGGCACACTCGAATAAATATCCTTTTCCCCCGAATTTTTCAAATCTGGAGAAAACTATTTTCTTCCATTCCGCAAAATCTTTTCGCCCATTGTAAATTTCATACTGCTCCAAATCTTTATGGAAACCTAAAATATCCGTAAGAATTTTCGTATATGCAATTACAAAATGCCCATCTTCTTCCACCGTGTTTTTCACGATTTCATCTTTTATCTCGGCATATCGTTCCAGTACTGCCTCATATTCATCCCTCGACATCCAGGTACACCATGCCAAATCAACTGGCGAATAGTCTCCTTCTCTACAAACACGAAGTTCTGGGGCTACTTGATGAATATGGTTTACCAAGGTGGATTTCCCCATGCCTTGGATGCCTTCTACATAAATGTTCTTCATAAATTATGATACTCCTCTGCAAAAAGTTCTTACACCACCTGTGCCATATAGAGTCTATAATATGCTCCGCGTTTCTCCATAAGTTCCGCAGGTGTACCTGACTCTATAATTCCATTGTCACTTACTACAAAAATGCGGTCTGCATTCTGAATCGTTGACAATCGATGTGCAATCACAAAGCTGGTACGCCCTTTCAAAAGTGCTGCGATACCTTCCTGCACCATGCGTTCTGTGTGGGTATCGATACTGGATGTCGCCTCGTCCAAAATCAAAATCTTCGGCATAGAAATCATGGTTCTGGCAAAAGCGATAAGCTGTCGTTGTCCAATGGAAATCCCCGCACCACGTTCGCGAAGTTCCGTATCGTATCCCTTTTCCATTTTCATAATAAAATCATGAGCATTTACTGCTTTGGCTGCAGCAATCATTTCTTCTTCTGTTGCATCCAGTTTACCATACATGATGTTTTCACGTATAGTCCCTTGGAAAATAAAATTATCTTGTGTCATAACTCCCATCTGTTTTCGCAAGCTGTGAAGCGACACTTCTTTCAAATCATATCCATCAATTAAAATCGTACCCTTTTGAATATCATAGAATCGGCTGATGAGGTTTACGATAGTTGTTTTACCTGCACCTGTTGGTCCAACCAGTGCAATGGTTTCCCCTGGCTTTACAGAAAAACTTACGTCTTCTAATACCTTTGTTTCTGCTTCTGTTCCTTCATCATAGGTAAATGACACATGTTCAAATGAAACTGCCCCTTCAATATCTGGCAGTTCTATCGCATTTGACTCATCTGCAATATCTGGCTCTGTATCCAGAATATCAAAGATACGTTCTGCCGCAGAAATATTTGTCACCAACTGATTATAGAAATTACTTAGGTTCATGATTGGATTCCAAAACATATTGATGTATGTTCCAAAAGCAACCAACAAACCTACTGAAATTTCTGGAAATCCGATATATTTTACTCCAACGAGATAAAGCATCATCGCACTAAATCCCCAGCAAAAATCAATCGCTGGTCCAAACATATCTGCAATGCGGCAAGCATTGATAAAGGAATCCTTGTGTTCCTCTGTTAATTCATCAAAGGTTTCCTTTGTCTCTTCACTGGCACAAAGACTCTGTACTACACGAATCCCCGCAATATCCTCATGCACAAAGGCATTTAGATTGGAGGATTTCTTGCGGTAATCATGCCATCTTTTATGTGAAAAACTCTGAATTGTAAACAACGCCACCATCATAAGTGGAATCGTACAAAGAGCGGCCAGCGACAGTCTCCAGTCCTTCAGAAACATGATGACAAGTACGCCCACCAAAGTAACAAAATCTGGAATCAAGGTAGTTACCGCATTGGATAACACATCTTTCAAAGAATTCACATCCCCAATGATTCTTGCCAATATTTTTCCGGTTGGTCTGCTATCGAAAAATGCAAAAGACAGCTTTTGAATATGCTCATAAAGTTCCTGACGAACCTTTAGAAGTATTTGATTGGAAATCAAAGACATCACATACATTCGCACCTTTACCATGATGATATAAATGATATTTAGCACCATTGCAAAAATACCAAGTTTCAAAAGTCCATCCATATTTCCTACTCCAATGTAATCGTCGATCGCACTTTCGATTAACAATGGATTTACAAGGCTGATGGCTACTGTTACACCCATGCAAAGCAGTACGCCAATTACACCTTTTATATGATTTTTCAAGTATGAGAATAAACGCACAATGACTTTCCATTTGCCCTGGCTTTTTACCTGTTCATCCTCACGAAAGGAATTTACTGCCATACACTCACCTCCCCATATTGTACCACATAGGTATCATAATAAAGCCCCTTCTTTTCCAGAAGTTCTTCATGTGTACCACGTTCTGCAATTCGTCCGTTCTCCAAATAAATGATTTCATCCGCATGGCGAACCGCAGAAATTCTATGTGCAATAATAATTTTTGTTGTTCCTTTTAATTGTTCTAATTCTTTTTGAATCTCACGCTCTGTTTCCATATCCAGAGCAGAAGTAGAGTCATCCATTACCAGAATTGGGCATTCTTTAGATATTGCCCTTGCAATGCTGATTCGCTGTTTTTGCCCACCAGAAAGACCTACTCCACGCTCTCCGATTACAGTTTCATATGAATGTTCCAGTTCTTCAATAAAGTTCTTTGCCTGAGCAAATGCAGAAGCCTTCTGGATTTCTTCCAATGACATAGCTTGACGTTTTCCCATTTTGATATTCTCTGCAATGGTGTCTGAGAAAAGAAACACATCCTGCATAACCACTGCATTACTACCACGCACCTGCTGGAATGATAAATCTTTGATATTTACACCATCCAAACGCACTTCACCCTCTACTGGATCAAAAAATCTCTGCATGAGATTTACGATTGTGGATTTTCCAGAACCCGTTGCACCCATAATGCCCAGTGTTTTTCCTTGTGGAACGGTGAAGGAAATGTCCTCTAAAATCTCCTTCTCGTCTACCGAAAAACTTACATGTTCAAAAGTAATTTCACCCTTTACTTCATCCAAAATCACTGGTTTTTCCGATTCTGTTAAATTGGCCTGCTGCTTCACGATCTTGTCGATTTTCTTCTTGGAAGCAAGTGCACTTGAGACATCATTTGCAAGCCATCCCAACATCTGCATTGGCCATGTACAGTTACGGCTATACTCTACATAAGCCACCAACGAACCAATATCCATTTCCTGTTTTAACACGGAAAATCCTCCCAAAATGGTACATACAACTGGGAGCATTGTACCTACAAACTGGAAAAATGGATAATATCTTACCAATGTTTTTGACTGCTGCATATTCAGTTCATAATAACGTTTATTGTGCGATAAGAATTTTTCTATTTCAAACTTCTCTCTCGCAAAGGCTTTTACGGTACGAACACCAGCTAAGTTCTCTTCTGCCACCGTAGTAAGAATAGCGTTTTCTTCACTGATATCCTCGTACACCTTATCTAATTTTTTCTCCATAATAATTGCCACTGCTGCACTGGCAATCATAAATGCGATTGGTACAAAAGTAAGCTTCCAATTCAAATGAAACATACAGTACAAAACACTTGCTACATGTACCACCACTTCAATCACCAACATGCCGACAAAGCCCAAAACATTCCAGATTTTGTCCACATCATCTTTTACACGAGCCATAAGCTCGCCCGTATTCGTCTGATCAAAATAGTCTATCGACAATCCCTGCACATGAGAAAAAATATCCCTTCTCATTTCAGTTCCAATCGTGGCTCCATTTCTATCAAATGTAAATTCTTTTATGTATCCAAATATGGCTCTTCCTACACCACAAACTACAATTGCAGCAAGAAGCATTGGTAAGCGATTCATATCACCACTTACAAAAACTTCATTCACAATCACTTTTGTGATTTGCGGATATAACATATCTAATCCAATTGCAATAAACATACTAATCAGTGCCAGCAGATAAAATGGCCAATGCTTCAGCACATATATATGTAATTTTTTCATAATACCCTCCATTTCGTAGTTACAGTTTCGGTGTCTTGCAGCATTTTATCTTCACCTGACACAGGATGATGAAAATAAAAAAGCTCGGATAAATTTAGAATTTACCCGAGCATATCTGCTTCATAAAATGAATATGCCAAAAACACATCCACGCCTGATTCAATTTTTAAGATTAACAAATACTATCTTTGAAAAGTTCGCTACATTTTTCAAAACTTAAAAATCAAATCAGCTATACATAGACACCGAGGTAATTTCATGATTCATATTTTGTTTCATTGTATTAAATGTAGTGTTAATCATTATTTTTACCTCGCTTTCTTTTATATTTGATTTTGTTACTACTCTTCTAGTAAAACACTTCTACCATTAATTGTCAACCTGCCAATCACATATTTTTTTCGGTTTTGCACAAATTAAACGTTGTAAGGAGGTGAACTAAATGAGTAATTCAAGCAACAATAGTTCAAAAAAATCTGAAGCGATGAATCGTTTCAAACAGGAATGTGCCAACGAAGTAGGTGTAAACCTTAAAAGCGGTTATAATGGTGACTTAACATCTAGAGAAGCCGGCTCTATCGGTGGTGAAATGGTTAAAAAGATGATTAAACGCCAGGAAGATCAGATGAAATAATAGTTTTTCTATATTTTGTCTAAAGACTACGAAAATCCCCCTTTATTTTATGTAATTGTCGCTGTATTAGCATAAGGCTTCCAATTACATAAAATAAAGGGGGATTTTCTTACACTTTGGTAAAATATATAGAAAATCTATTTTTTCATCTGTCCTTCTTACTAGTTATAAATGATTGATTTACCAAGATTTTCTGCAGTTTCGGCGTCTACTAAATAGCGAACGATTTCAAGTGCAAACGGAATGGCGGTTCCCATGCCTCGGCTAGTAATGATATTTCCATCTACCACTACTGCATCCGTGCTAATATCTGCACCTACCAGCTTATCCTCAAAGCCTGGATAGGAAGTAGCTTTTTTGCCCTTCAAAATCCCTGCTTCTCCCAATACGCTAGGAGCTGCACAAATCGCGGATACCAGTTTCCCTTTGCAATTAAAATCTATAATGGTTTGCAAAACATACTTATTGGCACCCAAGTTTAATGTGCCTGGCATTCCGCCTGGAAGCACGATGCCGTCCAGCAATTCAAAATCCATAAATTCTGCTGGAATGTCTGTCTGAAAATCAATTCCATGTGCACCCTTTACCAATTTTTCTCCTGTAATGGAAATCATGGCTACCTCAATCCCTGCACGTCTCGCAATATCTACTACGGTAAGGGCTTCGATTTCTTCGCAGCCGTCTGCCATAAATACACCGAGTTTTTTCATAAATCCATATATCCTTTCTCACACTATCTCTGACTGAGATTACTATTATGATAATCCTTGGCATTCGTCACATCATCGCCGAACCAATCCGGAGCCACAAAGCTTTCTGTCTCTTCTAAGGATGCAAACTCTACTTCCACCAAACGTAGCGGTTCCAAAACGCCCTGAAAAATATCCAGTTCTGCAGTATGTGTTTCATCCAAAGGAATCAAATAGCGAATCTTATCTATCAAAATACCATCGATTTTTGGAAGCATATGCTCAAACGCTTCCGCAGAAAGTGGAAACTCATGCTCTTCTCTCGCCATCAATCCTTTTCCTTTGTAGGTTAAGAAATATTCGTCATTGCTACGACGAATACGTACGACAGGATTGGTACAAAGATATCCCTGAGAAATATGCTTTTGTTCATAGTTTTCTAAATTATCTGGTAAATTTTTCACTAGAAATTTTCTTTCAATTTCCATAATTTCTCCTAACGTAGCCAGTTATTCTGTTCATAACGCTGTTTCGTCTGAATCGCACGCTTCAAGTCATCAAAACGTTTCGAAATTGGTCCATCTTCAATTACGATATCCAGAGTCACTGCCATATTGTCAATCATGGTATCTGTAACTTCTTCTCGCATCGTAAGCAAAATCTGATACTTTCCTTCCAACGAATCCTCATCAAAAAACTTCATCATACGATCTTCAATGGTCATTTCCAAAACTGGAGTTTCGATTTTTTCAAAACGATACTTCTGCTTCACATCAGGATATTTCTCATGATCCACTTCACTGACAAACATATCCAATGGTCTTGCACACACCATACCATCTCCGTAAAGTGCCTGATAAATTACCAGTTCCTCTCCTGTTTCTGAATGATGTGCAATCGCAATAATCTTGTAATTCTTGTTTTTAAAATGTTTGTAGGTTTCCCCTACTACTGGTCTGCGTTCCATTATATTACCTCAACTACTTTTTATTGATATGAGAAGCGGCTTATCATATCCAAGCCTTCGCCTACGAAATCTCTTTCAAAACACAAATTTCCATCATAGCCCTTTACCATCAAATCTTCCACTGTACCTAACATATTTTCTGGGATGATATCTTCTGGATGATGATGTACAGCAGCAGAAACTCGCTCCGAATGATTGTGTTCTGCTTCCATGGTTTCTAAGGTTACATCCGCCTTATCCTCGTCTGTATTCTTTTTTGCACGATCTATAATACTCGTATTTCTGGCTTCCATTCTGGATGCGTGTACCTGCTGCATCGCCTGACGATTTTCCTGCTGTCTATGCTGGTTCGCCTGCTGGGCATTCTCGTTCTCTACACTCTGCATACCTCTACTCGCTAAAATGCGCTGTTTTGTTCTCTCAAGCTGTTCCTGTACTGCCTCTTTTGTCTGCTGTTGTACCTGCACTCTTGCAGAATTAATACGGGTAGCCTGCTTTGGTGCCTGATATGCAACACCTTCCCATGGATTTGAATTTTTATTTGCATTATTATAGCGGGTTTCATTTTCATTTGCCTTCTTTACCGCCTTTACAATATATGAAATAATTACAATAAGGATTATCAGCTCCATACATCTACCTCCAATGTCTGTTTTGCTCTCTCTTCACCGAAGCTCTTTATAAGTATTTCTCGCATTGGTTCCAAAAACTCATTTTCATAGATACGATTTACCTCTGTTACCTTATCCGAATGAGGTAAATCGAAAATATCTTTATCCGTTCTATCTATGTAGAAATATGCCATCGCACGATAGCTTGGCCATTCCTTCTCCAAAGCTTCCTCTGTTACCGCAAGAATATTTTCGACCTCGCTCTGCAAAATAAGCACATCCTTCTGTCCCTTGCAGCCTTTTCCGCACAAGCCTAAAAGTGTCTGATAGGTCAAATGAAATTCCTTATCCTCTTTGCCAATCAAAAATTCTTGATTGAAATGTCCCTGAAACTTTTTCAGTTCTTTGGCACTGTCACTCATGCTATCTCGATACACAGTATTTTCTAAATCACTTTTCATTGCAATCAAGTTTTCTTCCATTTTTTTCAAAACAGAATACACCTGTTCCAACTCTTTCTTTGCCTGGGAATACTGAGTCTCCATCTGCAGACTGCCTTTTTTCACTTTATCAAAAATCTTCTGCCAAGCCTTGACAACGCTCATATCCGCACCGGCACTTTTCAATTCTTTCTTTAACCCTTTTAAACTATCTTCACCAAAAAGCATATCTAATCCCCTCGCTTAAAGATATATCAAAAGTATACCACATTTTCTAAAAAACACCAATAGCGATTGGCTACTACAAATATAAATTTGTCGACGCCCTTATTTTTATATTTTGAAATAGATATGTCTCTGTATTTTGCGTGCATTTTCTCTCAGTTAAGAAAAACGCTTTATTTCTAAGAAACACTCTGCTTGCTTTTATGATTTATTCTGTCTGTCAAAAGTTTTACAATCTGCACCGCTTTGTCCGTGTGCAAAAGAACACCCTTACGAGGATTTCGCAGTTTCTCTAATGTGGGCTGTCTTATAAAGTGGATATTACATGAGCCATGCAAAAAATCGGTGCAAGTACGGCACCTCAGACAGTTTGCATGGCTCATGACATTTTATAAGACAGCCCACATGAGAGAAACTGCGAAATC
>JAFUPI010000015.1 GCA_017481285.1 Agathobacter sp.
AGAAACAGAAATGGGAGTACGGTGTCTGTTGCACAACGGACAAAGCGGTGCAGATAGTAAAAGCTATGCCAGACACAAAATTTAAGCAAGCAGAGTGTTTCAAGAAATAATAGCGTTTCCCTTAAAAGTTCGAAAATGCACGCAAAATACAGAGACATATTTATTTCAAGACACGAAGAAAGGGCGTCGACAAAGTTATATTTGCGACGCCCTTCTGTGATATTCATTTTATAATACGAAGAATGTACATCCGCCAGGAGCCACTTCTACTGTGCCTTCCATGGTTACACCTTCTAATGCTGGAATTTCGTCGTTTTCACCGAGTACTAATTCCTTGCCGTTAAGAAGCATAGTACGTGAACGCATTTTGCCATTTCCTGTAAGTGCATAAACCTCTGCTGCTTTTGGTAATTCAACTGTAGTTGTTTCTTCCCAAGATGTGTTGATTACGAGGTAAACAACGCCTTCTTTTCCATCTTTGCGTGAATGAGCAAATACATGTGCACCTGGACGAATCTCTTCACCGCTTGCATATACGGTATCACCCATGAGTTTCTTCCAAAGTAATGTAGCAAAGTAGCTTGGACGTGGATCAAAGGTACCATGTTTGAGCCAGCCATAGTCAGATGATGCTAATGTATTGTGGAAAATCACACCATTTGTCATAACTGCAAAATGTCCGAATTCATTTAAGGTACGAGGTACTTCCAAATAAGTAGATGCCCATGTATGTCCACCTGCACCTGCATCACCAGATTCGGTTACCCACATTTCTCCGCCTGGACAATATTTGTCTCTGTAAGAGCTAAAGCAACGAGCAGTATGTCCTGCTGCACCAAGATATTCCTCACTCATCGCACCTTCGGCTGGAGTAAATGCTGATGGCATCATAGCTGCCATACGTTCAGATACACCATTATAATAATGATAGCTGAATACGTCTAATTTTTCCGTACAGCCATCCATCAAATCGCCTGTTGAGCAATATGGAAGTGCTGCTGCGATACCAGCAGTCGCATCATTTTCTACTGCCCATGGATGTGGATTACCGTATGCGTCTACTGACATAGCATTAGGGTCTGTATCACTAGGTCCTACAATAAGACATTCTGGATAATTTTCGCGTACCCATTTATGGAAAATATCCTGATCACGACGGAAATCCGCTGCTGTATAATCCTTAGGGAAACCTGTATTCTGAAGCATATTTGGTTCGTTTACAAATTCTACTGCTTCTACAGGAACACCGTATTCTTTACTCAAGTCAAAAATTAATTTGGCCTGGCTTGGATTCCATGGTTCATCATGTGTATGTAAACCATCGCAGTTTGCAACAGAAATTTTGAGTTTTCCATCTACTGCTTTTACGAAATCAAGCAAGTTAATCCACTGCTGTTTTTTCAAAACGTTCTGATATCCTTCTGGTGCAGAGCCAGCCGGATATTCGTCTGCAAAATCATAATATGTTTTAGTTGCCCAGGTACCAGAAACACGTACCCAGCAGCTACCTAATTCTTTCGCTAATTTTCTGAGGCGTGGATTGGTGGTATCAATTGGGTCATACCACTGATGCATAGCAGCAAGTGGATTGCCACCTTTGCTAAAATCTGGTGGTGGAACTTGTTCTGTTCCGTCAATCTGTGCGTCTGTATACGCTTTCCAGAATGTTCCCCCTGTAACCTCAGTCATTTCCACGTTGTAGGAAACAAGACGAGGATTTACATCACGAATCTTCTCCAGATTCGCTGCACTAAGTTTTACCATTTCACCCATAGTACTTAATTCTCCTTTTCTCCCTCATTTATGAAATTATTTATTTACAATGGTAAATCTATTTTATCAAATCTATTAAATAATTGATAGTATTTTCTCATTATTTCAAATAAAAAAGAGACTCTGATACACAGAGTCCCTTAATCATACTACTTATGTAATTCATTGAATTTGGCATATAGGTAGAAGAACAATACCATGAGTACTTCTCCATACATGCTGATATAGAAAATAATATCAAAGTTTCCTGTTGCTGGTCCCAAAGCTGAAAACAGGAACATTAAAAAGCCTGATAAGAAAAGTGTAGGTGTTTTTTGTTTTACCCAAACGATAATACCCACAATCATAAGTGGAATTACGGTTCCATAAGATAACACACCGCTCACTGCTTCTGCCCATGCAGGTGTGCCATCACCAGACGCATAACGGATAATGTTTGCTGCATCCTTTAATACTAATTCTACCGCAAATCCTTCTGCGATACCTAATACAACTAAGATTCCTGTGAAAGCCCATACCACTTTTAATGCTACATTCTTCAAATTAAGTGCATATGCACAAATTGCAAAGATAAGTGGAATCAAAGCACCATGACTAACGAAACGCACACGACTTAAGCCTTCTAATAATGCACCATCTGTCATCACGCCACCAAGGGCTAATATCAAGGCATCATAGAAAAGTCCAAAGGTAATAAGTCCCGATAAAAGGTACAACATATTCTTTGACTTTTTATAACCTGTAAATAAAACAACCATGAACACAACATGGATTGCAACGATTACCCAAAGCAAAACTGGGCAGGTTGCTAATAACAATTCTCTCATAACATCCTCCTCATTTGTTTTATGAACACGTTCATTTTAAAGCACATGCGTATGGATGTCAATAATTATTGTTAAAAAATTAACATTTTGTATCCTTTTTATTCCAAGCAGAAGGCATCCATGGATACTTTTCTTCATTTTCCAAACCATATTCTTCGAGCTTTCTCATCTGCTCTACGACATGTGGAAGATTCAGTCTCTCCACTAATTTTTCGATGAGTTCTTGTCCCTCATCTGCCATACGCTGACGAGTTTCTTCATCTGGAATCGCTGTAGTTGGTGTATGGTCATTATTTTCTCCGAAGCAATAACCAATGGAACCACTCTGATATGCCAAATTAAACAAATCATTAAACTGTGCACAGCTCTGTGGGACTGCTATGTCAAACTCTGTAGTCAATGGCACATCCTCGAGTCTTCCCATAATCTGATATGCACCTACAAACATGGCGTCTAAAAGTCTCATAAATTCTTTTGGATCCGATGCCATCTTATCTGTCTGAAACAAATCTCTGGCATTGTTGAACATCTGCATCGTCATATCCATATACAAAATTGGCACGCCTGTCTCATCATAGAAATCACGAACCATTGGACTAACAGTCATATGTGCTGGTCCATGAAGACTAATATAAATCTGACGCTTAAATCCCAATCTCAGCAAACTACGGGCGATAGCTCCCAAATAGTCAATTCCCTGACGAACCGAAACCTGTACCGTTCCTCTTCCTGATGCAGTAGCCCCCGCATAAAAATACTGTAACCCTGTCAGCACTAAGCCATCACAAGCTTCCGCCATTTTCAAGCCAACCGCTTCACTAATATTTGTTTCTACATCCAATGGCAGTCCACCATGCATTTCCACGGTTCCTACCGGAACGATAATAATATCATTTCGCTTTAAGTACTCCTGCACTTCGCTATTTAACATCTTAGGTAAAATTCTTGTACGCATAAATATCCTCCTCCGAAAAAGGGGCTCCGAATTTCGGAGCCCCTGACTTTATTATGTAGTATTAGATCAGCGATTCATATAATTTTGTGATATCAGCTACACTAGTTTCCTTTGGATTTCCTGGACGACAAGCATCGTCGAATGCTGACTGTGCAAGGAATGGAATATCTTCTGCTTTTACGATATCTTTCAAGTCTGCTGGGATACCAACATCTGTAGAAAGCTGTTTTACAGCATCAATCGCAGCTTTACGATATTCTTCTACTGACATTTCATCTACGCCCTTAACGCCCATAGCACGTGCGATTTCACGGTATTTTTCGCCTGTAGCTTCTGCGTTATATTCCATAACTGTTGGAAGGATGATAGCATTCGCTACACCGTGTGGTGTGTCATATACAGCACCAAGTGGGTGAGCCATCGAATGAACGATACCAAGACCAACGTTTGAGAAGCCCATACCAGCTACATACTGTCCAAGAGCCATGCCTTCCATACCTGCTGCATCGCCTTTTACTGCTGCACGGAGGTTCTTAGCGATGATTTCGATTGCTTTGATGTGGAACATATCTGAAAGTTCCCAAGCACCACCTGTGATGTAACCTTCGATTGCATGTGTTAATGCGTCCATACCTGTTGCTGCTGTAAGGCTAGCTGGCATTGTAGCCATCATATCTGGATCAACGAACGCTACTACTGGGATATCATGTGGGTCTACACATACCATCTTGCAGTTTCTTTCTGGGTCTGTAATAACGTAGTTGATTGTAACTTCTGCTGCTGTACCTGCTGTTGTTGGTACTGCAAAGATTGGTGTACATGGATTCTTTGTAGGAGCCACACCTTCGAGGCTCTTAACATCTGAAAATTCTGGGTTAGTTGTGATAATACCGATGGCCTTTGCTGTGTCCATAGAAGAACCGCCGCCAATTGCGATAATATAATCTGCGCCAGATTCTGCAAGTGCTTTTACACCAGTCTGTACGTTTTCGATTGTTGGGTTTGCTTTAATATTTGAATAGATTTCGTATGGAAGACCTGCGCCTTCAAGAACATCTAATACTTTTTTTGTAACGCCAAATTTGATAAGGTCTGGGTCTGAGCATACGAATGCTTTTTTATAACCTCTTGCCTTTGCTTCGTCAGCGATTGCTGCAATAGCTCCTGATCCGTGGTAAGAGGTTTCGTTTAGAATGAATCTGTTTGCCATAATGTTAATCTCCTTTTTATTCACATTTTTTAATGCGTATGACCACACATTTTTTACTTGCTTATATTATAAAACTTTTGAGAGAAAATTGCACATATTAATTGTTAATAATTTAACAGAGTATTATAAGTTGTAGTCATAGACTTGTATGCAACTTACTAATACCTAAACAATATACTATTCACAACACCTTCCAAATACTCCTGGCGTCCACTTCCTGGATGAGCTACACTGCCCATATTTTCTGCGTAAGCAGCTAATTCTTCCAAAGTAGTTTCATCGTTTCGAATCTTAGCACCGATGCCTTCTTTGTAGCTTGCATAGCGTTCTTCGATGAAGCTGTCGATTCTGCCATCTTCAATGATTTCAGCAGCTTTGATAAGACCTAATGCAAAGGCATCCATACCTAAGATATATGCGTGGAACATATCCTCATGTGTATAGCTTGGACGACGTGTCTTTGCGTCAAAGTTGAAGCCTCCTGTGAGTCCGCCTGCTTTTAATACTTCGTACATACACATGGTAGTTTCGTATACGTTGAATGGGAATTCATCAGTATCCCAACCTAAGAGGTAATCACCCTGGTTTGCATCGATGGAACCAAGCATACCATTGATTGCAGAGATTCGCAAATCATGCTGGAAAGTATGACCTGCCAATGTAGCATGGTTTGCTTCGATGTTCATCTTGAAGTCCTTATCTAATCCATACTGACGAAGGAAGCCAATGGCTGTAGCTGCGTCAAAATCATACTGATGTTTCATTGGTTCCTTTGGTTTAGGTTCGATGTAGAAGTCTCCTTCAAATCCGATAGAACGACCATAGGTTACTGCCATCTTCATAAGCTTTGCAATGTTTTCCTGTTCGAATTTCACATCAGTATTAAGAAGTGTTTCATAGCCTTCACGTCCACCCCAGAATACATAGCCTTTTCCCCCGAGCTTAACTGTGATGTCTAATGCTTTCTTAATCTGTGCTGCTGCAAAGCAGTACACATCTGCAGAGTTTGTAGAGCCTGCACCGTTCATAAATCTTGGGTTACCAAACATGTTTGCTGTACCCCAAAGACATTTGATACCTGTTTCCTGCATCTTTACTAGGATGTAGTCAGAAATCTCATCCAATCTGCGATTGGTTTCTTTGATATCCTCTGCTTCTGGAACGATATCTACATCATGGAAACAGAAGTATGGAATACCCAATTTCTGCATGAATTCAAAGCCTGCATCTACCTTTGCTTTTGCATGCTCCATAGTACCTGGTACTGCACCAAAGGATTTGTCTGTGGTATCTCTACCAAACATATCTGTGCCACCTGCACAGAGGTTATGCCACCAAGCCATTGCAAATGGAAGGTGTTCCTTCATTGGTTTTCCCATGATAATTTTCTCTGCATCATAAAATTTGAAGGCCAATGGATTTGTGCTTTCTGGGCCTTCGTATTTGATTGTTGGAATGTTTTCAAAATACATAATTGCTTTCCTCTCTTTCTCGTTTTATTTCCGATACAACTTTTACTTAATAATGGAATATAATTCTTTACACGCTGGGTAAATCTGTCTCCACTGTTGATATTTTGCTTCGTATTTCGCAGTCAGCTCTGAATCTGGCTGTATCACAGTATCTACTTCCACCATCTCTTCTGTTACTGCTTTTATGCTTGGATATTCGCCACAACCTACCATGGCAAGCATGGCTCCACCGTAGCCTGGTCCTTGTTCTACCGTCTGGATTTCCAATGGAATACCAAGGATATTGGCAAACATGGTTCTCCACAATGACGATTTGCTTCCACCACCACAGATTTTGGAACTCTTAATCTCTAGTCCAAGGTTTCGTGCCACCTCAAAGGAATCACGAATGGCAAAGGCAACGCCCTCTAATATTGCTTGCATCATATCTGCTCGACTGGTATCCATAGTCATACCAATAAATGTACCTCTGGCATTTGTGTCGTTGATTGGACTTCGTTCTCCCATGAGATATGGTAGGAAATACACGTGATTCTCTCCCAATCTATCTTCCGTAATTGGTTCCTGTTCTGCCACAAAATCATTGGTTTTTAATATCTCTTCACAGAACCATTTATTACAGCTGGCTGCACTGAGCATGCATCCCATGAGATGATATCCACCATCTGCATGTGCAAATGCGTGAAGTGCATTGTTTGGATCTACGCCAAACTTGCTGGAAGAAATAAATATCGTTCCGGAAGTACCTAGGCTGATATTACAACCGCCCTCACCGACAGTTCCTGTTCCGATAGCTGCGGCTGCGTTATCTCCCGCACCTGCTACTACCTTTACGTTGGCAGATAAGCCCAAAAGACTTGCTATTTCTGCTTTTACAGTACCGATTACTTCGTAGCTTTCAAATAGCTTTGGCATCTGTGCTTCTGTAATACCACAGATATCCAGCATTTCTTTGCTCCAAGCCTTTTTCTCTACGTCTAAAAGCAACATACCTGATGCATCGGAATAATCACAGGCATGTACTCCTGTAAGACAATAATTGATATAATCCTTTGGCAGCATAATCTTAGAAATACGTGCAAAGTTCTCTGGCTCATTCTCCTTCATCCAAAGAATCTTTGGTGCAGTAAATCCTGCAAACGCAATATTTGCTGTATAAGCTGAGAGCTTATCTTTTCCAATCTCATTATTGAGATACTCTACTTCTTTTTCTGTTCTACTATCGTTCCAAAGAATCGCAGGGCGAATCACCGCTTCTGTCTCATCCAACACAACCAATCCGTGCATCTGACCGCCTAGGCCGATTCCAGCAATTGCGTTTGCATCGTAGCCCTTAATCAGCTCTGCAATTCCCTCAAAACAGGCACTCCACCAATCCGATGGTTTCTGCTCCGACCAGCCTGGATGTGGGAAATACAGCGTATACTCTTTGGTGATAGAATTTACTATTTCTCCCGACTCTGTTACTAACATGAGTTTCGTAGCAGATGTCCCCAAATCAATTCCTATGTAATACATTTGTCCCCTCCTTTACTTTCTTCTTTTCCCATATTGTATATTTCAAGTATAAAATCTTTGATTAGGCTTTTCTTTGACAAATTCATCTTTTTATTAGACTAATTTGACCTTCAGTTTGTTTTTGGCACATTATACAAATTTGACACTTTCTCTTTGTGAAATAATAATAACCCCTTTCATTAAAGCTTCTTATGCTCGTATGAAAGGGGTTGGTTTTAAATTGGTTTATGAAATGATATCTTTAGTTGTTCTACTAATTTTAAGCTATCCTCTTTGGAATAGAATCTTTCTACTGAATGCAGGCTATGTCTTAGCACAGTTCGTTCTGGATTAGAATTTCTGATATGGTGGCGATATTCCTCAGGTGTCATTTGATACTGTTTCTGAAATTCTTTTGAAAAATATCGGTAATCCGAAAATCCCGATTCCATGCACACATCCAACAGTTTCTTTTCTCCCGTTGCAATCAGCTTACAAGCACAGTTAAATCGAACCGATGTCACATAATCCTGAAAGTTCTGGTTCAAAGTATTTTTAATAAAGCGGGACAGATAGCTTACCGAGCAGCTTTCCATCTGTGCAAAATCCGTGAGGCGAATTTTGTGCATATAGTTTTCATCCACGAAACAGATGAGTCGCTTTAATCTCGCATTTCGCTTATCCATGCTATCGGATTCTTCTGCGGTAAGTACGTGAGATGGCATCTTGCTTAAAAGCTGATACAAGAGCAAGCAGCCTTTTCCTACACAATACAAGGAAAAATTATCTTCTCTTTGCAGATAACTTGTCATGCAATCAGCTAGTTCTCGCTTTAGCTTTCTCATCTCATCTTCTGACAAATGTTCCTGTACTAGTTTTCCGTCTATATGTACCGGAACCATCTCTGGTAGAATCTTAGGCGAAATTTGTAAACACAAAAACGTTGCACTGTCTTTCACCTTATGAAATTCATGAGGCTCGTTTGGATTGAAGACAATCATCTGTCCTGGCTCTAACACGTATTCCTCTGCACCACAATTCACGGAAAGGGCATTTTCTACTACCCAAATCACTTCCCACTCTGGATGAATATGTGGCGTACGATAGTCTACAGTATTAAAAAACATACTAAAGCCATCTATTTGGGGATGGCGGATAATTTCTAGTTCGTTCATGGTTTTATTCCTGTTCACATATACTAATTATCTTTATAGTATTGTAGCAACCAATAGATGTCAAGCTCGCAGTTTTATCAGTTATATCTTATAAAAACACGGTTTTGTTCTTGTTTATCGGTTATAACTTATAAATTTTTCCATGTTTATCAATTGTAAAATATAAAACTTTGATTTAGTAATTTAAAAAGGACCAACACTTCAAAACATTTGAATGTGTTGGTCCTTCTTTATGAGGGCTCGAAAATCCTTTAATTATTTCTCATATAAAAACTTCTCTGGCAACTCAACCTTAAAGTCTACTGCCAAATCTCTAAAGTCCTGTGGCGTGATAGTCTGTAATTTGTCTGGTCTCATAGAAAGCATCTTAACGAGAATTTCTGCTGATTTTTCAACTGTATGCATTAAACCAAAGGTTAAGTCGAAATCTTCGCCTGCTGCAAACATGCCGTGATGTGCCCAGATTGCTACATCGTACTGTTTCATGAGTTCACTAGTTGCTACTGCGATATCTCTGCCACCTGGCACCATCCAAGGTACGACACCGATACCCTGTGGGAATACGACTGGACATTCGGTAGCCATTTCCCAAAGCTCTCTGGTAAATACTTCATCCGTAAGAGGAAGTACGAAAGTAAGAGCGATTACATTCGTAGTATGTGCATGATAGATAACACGGTATCTGCCATCTGTCGCAAGCATCTTTACTTCGTGGTTCATAAGGTGGCTTGGAAGCTCTGAGGTTGGTCTGCCACCATTTACAAGCCCCCAAACGATACGATAGTTTTCTCCCTTTTCATCTAATTCAATCATGCAGATAGAATCTTCTGGTTTGATAATAACGTTACGAAAGAATTTACCACTTCCTGTTACAAGGAAGTATTCTCCTGCTAATTTTGGAACAGAGGTACCGATAGGCTGCCATTCTTTTGCTTCAAAGTTTTCTTTTACCTGTTCTACTTCTTCTGGTTTTACACGATAGGAAAGGTTTCCACCATTTCTTTCATGCCACCCTAAGTCCCATCCATCATTTGCCATGCGGATAAATCCCTGTACGAATTCTGCGTCTAAAAATCTCATATGTATATTTGCAGGAAAACCTGCACTCCTTTCTAAATTTGACTGCGTAATCTCTTGTTTCTTGTCGTTTTATTTTCTAACTGCTAAAACCTCTTTTTCATATGCAAGTACATCATCTAACCAGCTTTCATCTGCTGCAACACCACATTCCTCGCAGTATTTCACCCAAACATCACCAAATGGCATGGTTTTCATTTCTTCCTGCATTACCATAAGCTTTGTCATGTTTCCTGCATCCTGAAGCTCTTTTAACATATCATTTGGAGTAACGAGTGCTGATAAAAGTGCTTTCTGCCAGCTTCTAAAACCTACGGTCCAAGCGCTGATACGGTTGATGCTTGCATCAAAGTAGTCAAGTGCCATATAAGTTCTACCTAAACCGTCACAACGAACGATTTCTTTTGCCATTTCCTTTGTTTCATCATCAAAAAGTACTACGTGGTCACTGTCCCAACGGATTGGTCTTGTGATGTGAAGTGCGATTTCTGGGAAGAAGCAAAGTAATGCTGGAATCTTGTCAGAAACTACTTCTGTTGGATGATAATGTCCATTGTCCATCAGTGGCAAGCAGCCTTCGTGAGAAGCTGCAAAGCTAAGTGTAAACTCTGCACTACCTACGGTGTAAGCTTCTACACCAATACCGAATACTTTGGATTCTACACATGGTTTAACTAATGTTTTATCAAATGGTACAGAAAGAATCGCTTCGATGGATTCCTTATATCGCATACGTGGTCCCATGCGGTCTGCTGGGATATCCTTGTATCCATCGCCCGTCCAAATGTTCATAACACATGGGATTCCTGTTTCTTTTGCAAAGTATTCTGAGATACGTACACACGCCTGACCGTGACGAATCCAGAATTCTCTGGTTTCTTTGTCTGGACTAGAAAGTGTAAGTCCGTCTTTCACTTTATCATGAGAGAAGAAAGTAGGGTTAAAGTCGATACCCATATTTCTTTCTTTTGCGAATTCTACCCATTTTGCAAAGTGCTTTGGTTCTAATGCATCACGATCTACAAATTCACCTTCTTCGAAAATCGCATAACAAGCGTGGATATTTAATTTCTTTTTACCAGGCATAAGGCTAAGAGCCTTGTCCATATCTGCCATAAGTTCTTCTGGTGTGCGAGCTTTTCCTGGATAATTTCCTGTGGTCTGAATGCCACCAGTAAGTGGACCATCATGGTCAAAACCGATTACATCATCCCCCTGCCAGCAGTGAAGAGATACCGGAATCTCTTTTAATTTTGCGATAGCTGCGTCTGTGTCCACCCCGTATTTTGCGTACTGTGCTTTTGCTAATTCATATCTAATCATGTTTCTTCTCCTTTTTAACATCCTACTATTTTTATATCAAAAGAATCATAAATACAATTTTTTGCATCCTTTAAGTTTTTTAATTCTCCTTCTGCTATCATTTGTGCAGATAGGTTTCCAATAGCTGTGGCTTCAGTAGGTCCTGCTAAGACTGGCTTACCTGTTGCTAACGCAGTCAGTTCATTTAAATAACTAGCATTTGCACCTCCGCCTACTACATGAATATAGTTAAAGTACTTACCCGTCAGTTTTTCGAGTTCTGCTATTGTTTGTCCATAGCATTTGGCTAAGCTGTTATAGATAACCGCTGTCACTTCTGCTAAATCTTGTGGAACCTGCTGTCCTGATTCTTCACATGCCTTTTTCACTTCTCTCGTCATATTCTTTGGTGCTAAAAATCTACTAGCATTGGCATCCACAATGGATGGAATAGAAGTCTTAGATGCCATCTCACAAATTTCACCAAAACTGTATTCCTGTCCGATTTCTTTTTTCACCGACTGAATCATCCATAGTCCCATGATATTTTTCAAATAACGGAAGCGATAATCATAACCACCCTCGTTGGTCAGATTAAATGCCTTACTCTCTGGACTACAATTTGCTTCCAACAGCTCAGTTCCCATGAGAGACCATGTGCCAGAACTGATGTAAAGAATGTCTTCATCACTCTCTTCCGGAGACACTGGCACAGCCATAACTGCTGAACCTGTATCATGTGTAGCAGGAACCACCACCTTACAGTCGAAGCCAACTTCATGCTGTACTTCTTCTGTAAGGTTTCCAAGACAAGTTCCTGGTAGTACGATTCTTTCGAAAAGGGAAGGAGAGTAATTGAGGGTCTCTATTAATTCAAAATCCCAATCCTTGGTAATTGGGCTAACTAACTGCGTGGTAGTTGCGTTGGTGTACTCTGTCGCCTTTACACCTGACAATAAGAAGTGTAAATAATCAGGTACCATAAGCATACTCTTTGCCTTCGCATACTGCTCTGGCTTATTTGTCTTCCAAGCCATAAGCTGATAAATGGTATTGAAAATCTGTTTTTGGATACCAGTTCTGGCATAGAGCTCATCTTCTAGAATCTGTTCATACACTTTTTCATCCATGCCTTTGGTTCCGCTATCGCGATATCCGACTGCATTGCCAATTCGTTTGTCTTCTTCGTCTAAAAGAACAATGTCTACTGCCCAGGTATCGATTCCAACACTGACTGGAATCTTACCTGCTTCCTTGCACTTTTTCATACCTACAAGGATTTCCTTAAAAAGTCCATCGATATCCCAGGTTAACTCACCATCTTTTTCTACATTTCCATTTGGAAAACGATGGATTTCCTCTAATACCATCTTGCCATTTTCCAAGTGGCCTAAGATGTGGCGTCCACTAGAAGCACCGATGTCAATCGCTAAATAATATTTATTCATATGTATCCCCCTGATTGTTCACTATGTACATTGTACGAAAATAAATACAATAAAAAAAGGACACCTTTTATTCAAAAAAGTGTCCTTATTCGCCATCTATTATTTCCCGTTCTCTATTCGATATTTCCTTGGTGTCATCCCAAACTGCTTCTGGAAGATTCGGTGAAAATAACTAGTGTTGTCATAGCCAACTGCAAAACCAATATCCATGACATTCATATTCGTGGTAGTCAGCAGGTATGCCGCTTGATTGAGCCTCTTATTCTGCACTAGATCTGTATAGTTTAATCCGGTACGTTTCTTGATTTCTTTCGAAAGCCAACGCATATCATAGTGAAGCTGATAAGCCAGACTATCCAAGTCTCCATCTCGATAATGCTCTTCTATGTAACTTAACACATCGATAACTAATTTCTGCTGTTTGTCTGCTTCC
Organism: Agathobacter sp.; assembly: GCA_017481285.1. GTDB lineage: Bacteria > Bacillota > Clostridia > Lachnospirales > Lachnospiraceae > Roseburia. The sequence continues at coordinate 13,170 of JAFUPI010000015.1, forward strand.
GCAGTTTCCATTCGGTCAATCTGGTTCATAAGCTGCAGGAACAAAAGTCCCATAGTCGCCTGCTGAATACTACGCTTATTTGGCTCTTTACGGATAATTGTCCAGATGAGGTTTTCTACTAAATTCTGCACCGGAAGTACATCTGCTACTTTAAAATGCAGATAACCTGTATCCTCTTTTCCACCGGTCAGGCAGTCGATTACAAAGGAACGGAGCTGATTGTTTTCTGCCTCCATCATAGTAAGTCCGTAATCAAAGAACTCTGGTAAGATGATAAAGTTTACCGCCACATCACTTTCCTTTGCTGGATAGATTTCCTGTTTTGCTGACTGGCTAATAAAAAGAAGCTCGCCAGCCTGCAAAATCACATCATTTCCATTAATCACATGATGCGTACTTCCCTCACACATATATACCACTTCTACAAAGTTGTGAGTATGCACCGGAAAATGCACAAAACGTGTGTGTGTGCGAATCTGAATCAATTTTCCATCATCTAAAAGCTTTTCTGCATCTATATGAAAACAGTCTTCATTTTCTTGTCCTTGTACCGTGTAAATATTCTTTTCTATATCCGTATTTCCACTACGCAGACGCTCCTCTTCTGGAGTGACCTGGCGTAGGATTTCGAGTAGTTCTTGGGTCATGATAATTTCTCTATATCATTGCAATGATATAGTCCTTTGAATTCTAGTTAGTGGTTATGAATACCTTACCACTTTTAAAGAAAAAGTCAAATAATGCAAAGAAACGCCACCCTCTCGGATGACGTTGTCTCTCTAAACTATATATTCATATCTTCCGGCTTCTACCTCTATCTTTTTGCCATCTGGTAAAACAACAGTTGCATCTACTGGAACCTGTACTTCTAAATAAAGTTTTTTTCCTTCATATTTCCAGGCAGAAACGATTTCTCCTACCGGTGACTGATAAGTCGCTTTCGCATGTTCTAAGGATGGATGAGGTTGTGGTTGAATCGTTACCTTTCCATTTTCCAAGCGAATACCACATACACCTGAAAACAGCCATCCACAAATTGCACCATAGGAATAATGGTTCAAAGAGGCCTTTACCTCTCCTTTTTCATTGATACCATCCCAGTTTTCCCAAATGGTAGTTGCACCTTTTTTCACCGCATAGAGCCAGCTTGGACAAGTATCCTGTAGCAAAAGCTTATAGGCAGTCTCTACATAACCATACTCCGCTAATACTGGGCAAAGTAAAGGCGTAGATAAAAATCCTGTATTTAAATGATAATCATTTTTTATCACCAACTCATTTAAATCATAGACTGCCTGTTTCTTTTCTTCCGTCTCTAACAAATCAAATGCAACAGCACGTATATATTCCGCCTGACGCTCTGACTGAATTTTCCCATCCGATGTGGCAATAAAACGAAATGCCTTTTTCGCCTGTTCTGACACCTCAGTATAGTGTTTTGCATCTTCTGGCTTTCCTAAAAGCGTTGCAATCTCTGACATAAGCTTACCCGAATAAGCAAAGTATGCTGTCGCTACTTTACCTTGTGGAGTACGCATCGCAGAGGTGCTTTCCACATCAGGCTCACACCATTCGCCGTAGTCAATTCCTGTTTCAATGGTGTATTTTCGATATGGATTTTTCTTAAGAAGTTTCAGCGGATTCATAGGCTTTTCTTTTGCTCTTTTTTCCAAAAAAGCATACCACTTCTGCATCATTTCATAGTTTTCTTCCAAGATTCGTATATCTCCATATCTCTTATACAAGGTGTATGGTACGATGATGGTGGCATCTCCCCAACCTACGGAACCTGCAAGAAGTCCTGAGAAGAAACTAGGTACATTGTTCTTTGGTGCGATATTGGACACCTTACCATCTGCATGCTGGGCAAGTCGACACTCTCCTAGCCATTTGCGGATAATTGGATAACAATCCATGAGGTAAATTCCTGTCTCTGCAAAAACACCCATATCTCCTGTCCATGCAGCTCTCTCTCTGGTCGGACAATCTGTGGGCACATCACAGAAGTTAGACTTCTGACTCCAAAGACTATTTTTTACCAACTGATTAACCGCTTCATTCGAACATTCAAATGTCGCAAGCTCTGGCATATCGGAATATACTGCAATGGCTGTAAACTGAGCATCTGTTAAATCAATATCGGTCTCCACCTTGGCATAACGGAAGCCCCAGATAGAAAACTTGGTCTTATATACATTTCTTCCCTCTTTACAAATATAGGTAACTCTCTGCTCTGTACCACCTTCTTTGTGACGATTCCTATCCTGGAAATTTTCAGCGGTAAAATTGTCATTTTCGTCTAAGGACTCCCCATGAGTCAAAACGATTTTCTGTCCTTTATGTGCATTCAAAGAAAACGTAATATAGCCTGCCATATTCTGACCATAATCAATAACCGTTTCACCATTTGGTGTGGTGATAATTTTTCCAATAAAATGTTCTTTTTCTTGAATTGTCACACAGTTGGAGCAACACAAATTTTCTACTCCAAACTCTTCTATTTTTACGCTGTGCCAATCGGTTAATTCACTGTCTACTTCGAGCCTTGCATCTACAACCTCACCCTGCTGCATATCATTTTCACGAATTGGCCCCATCTGTGATGCCTGCCAATTCTCATCGGAAATACACACTGGTTTTCCATCGATTTCTAACTGGAAGAAAAGTGCTACATCTTCTCCGTAGAGATTTCTGTCTCCATCCACGCCTGAACAACTACGATACCAGCCATCTCCTAGAATGACCTGCACCTGATTTTCTCCCGCACAGATTAAATCTGTCACATCATAGGTCTGGTATGCCAATCGATTCTCATAGTTATATGTACCAGGAGCGAGGACAAAATCCCCTACTCGTTTCCCATTGATAAAAGCTTCATATAATCCATGTGCGGTGATATACAAACGTGCCTCTTGTTTTTCGTCTGTATGATTAAAATGCTCTAGAACAAATGTAGCTGACAAATAACTAGCTGGCTTATGTACCTGTGGATCACATTCCAATTCTGGATTAATCCACTTCGCTACGAACTGACTTTTTTCCAAAAGGCCCATTTCAAAAAAGGCTTCTTCACTCCAATCGGAAACCTTGTCGTTTTCATCCCAAAGACGCACCTTCCAGCTCACACGCTGTCGGCTTTCTAATGGAATATCCAATACGGCATTCATATGAGAGGAAAGTACTTTTCCACTATTCCATAGCAGATTTCCTTTACAAACAGCTTCTATCTCATACGCAGTCTGTTTCTTTCCTTCTATGTAATTCCAGCTTACATATGGATTTAAAATATCAATACCAATCGGATTTACCATATGCTCTGTTTTTAAATTTACGGCTTTCATTTTTATTTCCTCTTCTTGATTACATTCTCTCAGTAACCTATATGTTTTCAAGCACATCCGCTTATTTCATATGTTCATTCATAAATTCTGCAGACAGCTCCAACGATTTTACTGGTGAACCCTCTACCCAGTTTTTATGTGTCTCCAAAATCACCGCATCTACTCCAACGGATAAAGCCTGCTCTACCATCGCAGTAAGATTCATATTGCCATAGCCCAATTCCATACTGTCGGAATTTAAGATAGGTGTCATGGAAGCACCTTCTATTCTAGTGCCTCTGTCGTTGATGTGATACAGCTTCATACGACTTCCCAAACGTTTCATATAAAGAAGTGGATCAACGCCTGCCTCTGCCAACCAATACGAATCTAACTCAAAGTTCACATATTCTGGATTTGTCTTCTCAATTAGCAAATCATAAGCATTTTGTTCCTTTGATACCTTACGAAGTTCACAGTTGTGATTATGATATAGAAGCTGGATGCCATCCTCCAACAAGCGTTTACCGGCTTCGTTTAAATCCTCTGCTAATTGGCTTACCGCTGCTTTATCGGAGTAATCAAAGCGATACATTCCAGTCACTACCACATATTTTGTTCCAAAGGCTTTGGCTTCCGCCACAACAGTTTCTGGCTCTCGCTGAATCGTGCCCAAATCTTCATGCACAGATACCACGGAAAGACCCGCATCTTTTACAAGAGCTGCCCAATCAAAGTTACCACCTTTTCCTACAGGCATGCCTGCAAACTTGGTAAGCATTCTTACCAGAAAAGGTGTTGGACGAATCATAAATCCATTCAACTCGATTCCATCGTAACCTGCCGCCTTGATTTTTCCCAAGACTTCTTTTGCATCCGCTTCCGATCTCATCACACTTCCCAGCATAATCTGTTGTACTGCTTTTACTGCCATCGTATTTTTCCTTTCGTGTCCACACGTAACAAATTTATAATGGAATTACTACACCTTCTGTAATACCATTTTCATTGAATGCATCGACTCTCACATAATAGTTCTGTCCCTTTACAAGAGCACCAATGCGTTTTTCGATTCTTTCTTTACTGTATTTATTTTCTCGTTTATAGAAAACAAGATAACTATGATACAGTTTCTCTGGTTCATGTCCCCAGAGAACGTTATAACCAACTGCTTGCTCTCCTTTGATGCTTACAAACAAATCCAGTTCATCTTCACTTCGAGACGCTTCAAATGATGGAACCGCAGGCTTTTCTCCATCTCCAATACCAAACACACGAAGCCCTGAAATACAAGGTGCCTGTGCATATGGTACTTCTAAAATAGTAAGCTTGATAAAACGCACCTGTAAACCATCTTCTCTTATCACCAAGTCATGTGGCAAATCAGTATCTGCCTGCGATTTATCTTCGATACTAAAATAGCTTTCTCCATCCAAAGAGCCCTCTAATATCCATCTGGTAACTCTGTCATATTCATCGATATAACGAGGCTGGGTCATCGTACCTTTGATTTCTCCTGGTGCTTGGATGTCCATCTTGTCATCCGCAAAATTGATTTGAATTGCACGTACATCCATGGCTTTTTCCAAATCTACTTCCAGCCACTGCCCTGGCTCATTGGAAGCCGCTTGCCACCAGTTCTGTGCATTTTCTTCTGTAGCGAGGGATGGGAGTTTACCTTCCACAAAAGAAGATGCACGGACTGGCTTACCAAAACTAAGGAGATACCATTTCGGATTTTCCCAAGGATTCATCTCATCTGTTTCAACTGCTCTAGGCCAATCGCCATAACGCTGATTACAGAACAATTCTCCATCTTTATCAAAGCCTGCAGGCCAAATGCCTACTCGGCGTTCAAACTGCTGATTCACACTGATACGCATCGTAGAGGTATGCCATAGATTGCCATGCTTATCCCACATGGTAGAACCATGCCCTGCACCTGGCATAAATCCACCTGGTGAATACGAGTATGGATTGTTTTTTGCCAAAGTAAATGGTCCCAGTGGTGACTCGCTGATATACACACCATCTGCATACACATTAAACTGTGCACCTGGGCAAGCATACTGCAAATAATATTTGCCATTATATTTATCCATCCATGGTCCTTCGATAAATGGCTTGTTGGTAAACATGCCTTTTACCATTGGAACAAGCTGTGGTGGAATCTGGGATTCTGGCACACCACTTTGCTTCAAAAAGCCCTGATACATCATCTCGATTTGTTCCTCTGTGGATGGGAATAAGCTGTTATCCTCACCGAAACGTTCATAGCCTCTTTCATAAGGATTACCTGACAAAAGCTCGATTGGCTCTGTCTTTGGTTTCATGGTTTCTGGCTCCAACTCCACGCCCCAAATCGGTGTCGTATTGGAGCAGCCCCAATAGAAATAAATGCGTCCATCCTCATCAAAAAAGAGGTTTGGATCCCAAAAATCAAAGGTGCCTGGAATTTCTTCATAAGGTCCATTTATGATATCTTTTGTTCTATAGTAATTACACACTTCCATCTTCTTGGAAGCGCAGAAATATACATAATCTCCGCATACTCTAGCATCTGGCGCATAGTCATAAAGAGGTAAATTTTCAGGCAGGCGATGCACCTCCCAATTTACCAAATCCTCTGATACCCAGACACTTAAGTTCATAGAGGCAAATATATAATATTTTCCTTTAAAACAAATCATAGAAGGATCCGCTGCTTCACGATCGATTTCCAATTTTCCTTTTCTTGGGTCCATATTAAACTGATAACGATAATTTACATTAATTGGGTTACAATAATACTGCATAATCCCCTCCATAGATGTTTCATCAAATTCTATTTATACATTACCTAAAAATGTTAAGCTTGGCTTCGCGATACGCTTCTGTGTACTTCTATCCACAGCAATCAAACCAAATGTCATGGAATATCCCTTCTGCCATTCGAAATTGTCCATAAGCGACCAATACATATATCCAATGACAGGAATGCCATCCTTTTTACAAGCTGCTACACCATCAGTTGCTTTTTCAATAAATGCAACACGTCTGCTATCATCTGACGTTGCGATACCATTTTCTGTTACCATAATTGGCATGTCCAAACGCCCTGCTTTTTTGAATTCTTCATCCGCACGACGAAGCACATGTTCAAGTGCCTCTGGATAAAATTCGTAATCCATCTGTGTGACTTCTGCACCTTCTGGCACAGGCATAATGCCATCTGCTCCAATCAAGGAACGTGTATAATTCTGAAGTCCAAAGAAATCATCTTCTTTGATATATGGAAGATAATGGGTAAATTCCTCCTCCCATTCTTTTTCTGCTACTTCTTCGCCACCTTCGACGGCCTGAATGTCATGTAACGATAAGGAAAGACCAATGGCAAGCTCTGGCTTTACCTCTTTCATCGCTCTTTTTGCTGCAGTATGTGCACGCATTACCAGTATATCGCCAGCTTCGGTACGGGCAGAAACAAATGTCTGTGGCTCTGCTACACCAAATACCTCTACATTCTCAGCCTGCTGGTTTTTCATATTTTCCATCATGGAATTAAAATTCATACCGACCTGTGCAGCACCTTCCAAACTGCCCTGCTGCGCATCTCCATTCTGTGTCGCCTGCATCGCCATCATCTGCTGCATTTTTGCCATCATCTGACGTTTGTAGCGTTCTGCAATCGCCTTTACCTGCAAGCCCATATTGGCCTCGTTGATAGTCACTACATAGTGCATCAAATCACCAAGCTGTTCTACTACATATTTACAATATCTGGCAAAAGCATCTACGGTAGCATCTGCTTCCCATCCACCATTTTCTATTATCCATTTTGGTGAAGTAAAATGATGCATGGTTACAATCGGAGTAATGCCATTGGAATGACAGCATTCTAATACTTTACGATAATGTGCAATTTCCGTTTCATCAAACTGACCTTCGACTGGCTCAATACGTGCCCATTCGATAGAAAAACGATAAGCATTGAGTCCTGCCTCTGCCATCATACGAATATCTTCTTTATAGCGGTTATAATGGTCTACTGCATCCAAAGAAGGTTCATTAAAATTCGTATATTTCATGTGTTCCATAGTCCAATAATCACTATGGATATTATTTCCTTCTACCTGATGGGCAGCCGTAGCTGCCCCAATCAGGAATCCTTTTTCAAATTTGCTCATATCTATTCCTCGGAATTATTCACCCTTTAATGCGTTTTTCTTTGCTTCGATACGTTTCTGTACTTCTACCATTTCTTCTCTATCTAAGTGACAGAATTTCATTGCTACGATTGTACAAATCCATCCCAAAATAGGAAGTCCAAAGTACACAGCCATAGTCATCCAGAAAATAGCTGGAGTTGCTTCATCACCTGGCTGTGGCATTGTTGAGGTATAGCCGATAATTGCAACCGCACCTGTTGCAATCACTGCACCAAAGGATGAGATTAATTTGTCGATTAAGCTATATGTACCTGTTACAACAGCTGGCACATAACGACCACTTCTATCCAATTCATAGTCGATAATATCTGCCATGAAAGAAGTATTTGCTGTAGTAATACACATCTTTGCACCATTCCATGCTAATGTGAACAGCACATAGATAATCATAAATGGTCCCATTTCTGCGATCAACTTTGGATCAATGATAACAAAGAATCCAAACATTGCTGCACCAATAATAAGTGCAATCCATGTCCATACTACGATTGCTTTCTTTGCACCATGTTTTCCCGCATATTTTGCACCAACAACAGCAAAGATGATAGATGGAAGCATACCAATAACCATCAAAATAGTAGAGATACCCATGTTACCAATGATGATACCGGAAAGCATCGTTCCAATGACTGACTGTGATGCTGTCTGCTGTGCTAACTTGTCAGAAGCTGCTGCTACAATATAACACTGTAAAGGACGATTTCCTTTTAATACATCAATCATATCTTTTACTTTTAATGGCTCTGTCTTCTGGTCAATACCATTGTAAAATTCAGGTTTATCGTATGCGCTAATACCAATACATACTAATACAATACCTACTGCACCTAATGCAAGACAGATTCTACATGCAGTAGAAAGGAACTGCTGATTGAATTCTCCACCTGCTGCTGGAAGCACTACCATGTTCAGTACTACCATAAGAATCATAGGCACCATGTAGTTGAATGCTGTAGACCAAACACTGATGGTTGGACGCTGCTTTGGATCATTTGTCATGATAGGAGCCAAGGTCTGTGCTGTCATGTTTGTAATGGTGTAACCAATAACATAAATAACATACAATACTACGAAACCTACCAATCCTAATCCTTTTCCTGAACAGAAATCAAACATTGCCCAAAGTGCAACTGCTTCGATTAAGAAACCTGCTACCAATAACACACGCAACTTGCCGAATCTCGTCTCTACACGGTCATAAACAAATGCCAGCATAGGGTCTGTGATACCATCCAAAATACGTGTACATGTCAAAATAACACCAACTACTGCTGTTGCAATTCCATATCCAATGTTTGCACTATAGCTGGCATATCCAATTAAGGAATACACGCTCATACCTACCAACGAGTTACATGAGATTAAAATAATCTGCCATAATTTTGCACGACGGTACTGTACGCCGTCGATTTCGCTTTGTGTTCTTTTTTCTTTACCCATTTTCTTTTCTCCTTTGCTTTGATTATAAAACACGAGCATTTTATATGTTATATTTTATTTTTTTTAAAGTGTATTGTATTTCATTTTTCAAAGGTGTATTATAATATTCAAATATTCTTTGTAAATTCGTGAAAGTGCTAAAAATCACACTTGTGTTTTTGTTTATTTTTAAGAACAAACTGCATTGTGAACCCCAAAAAGGAGAAGTAACCGTATGATATCGATACAAACTTTGATGGACTTACTCCCTATCCAAAAAGATTTATTCCATATTCCATTTTACTTATATGAAGGAAACACTTGCATCAAAAAAGCCGAGCCTGTGAGCCTCGACTGTCCTTATATGGAATCTTGCCTCCCTGCATTTTCTGGCACAAGCGACCAGCCATCGTATTACTTTTCCAAGGATTTACTGCTCTTTGGAAAAGTGCCAGTATTGGGTACAAATTATACTTTAGTGATCGGCCCTGCCCGTGCAAGTGCTTTGACCTCTACCAATATCCACAATATCCTTATCTCCAGCTACCCTTATGTAAAAGCGGACCAAATAGAAGAATTAACCCAATATTTGAATAACTGTGCCATCATTTCTTTTGAAATGTTCCTTCCTATTCTGTGTTCCTTACACGGATTTATCAATGATAAAATTATTTCTTCTCAAGAATTATTAGGGAAAGTTTCGGAAGTGGATGATTTCATTCGTAATCAGATGATAGAAACCAATAAGAGTCACACCTATGAGGAACAGCCTCGCCACAGCAGTATTGACTTTGAAGCACGAATCATGTTTTACATCAGCCAGGGAATGTGCGAAAAATTCCGTGCCCTCCCTAGCTATCATCACGAAATGGGAAGTCTTGCACATACTTCTTTGCGTCACTATCAGAACGCTTTGATTATTCTAAATACGCTTAGTCAGCGTGCCGCTATTCTAGGCGGACTAAACCCTGAGACAGCATATCAGCTTGGTGAAATTTACATTCAGAAAATCGAAGCCTGTAAAAACATCAATGACATTATGTCCCTCAACAAAGACTATGCCATCTGCATGGATTATTGCGAACGTGTAGCAGCAATTCGATACCCTAAGACAAACAATGCAAAAATTAATGCTGCCATGCATTTTATTCAGGAAAATTATACTCGCCATCTGAATGTGAAAGAAATTGCAAAAGAGGTAGGACTTTCTCCAGAATACCTTTCTTCTCAGTTTCATAAACTAACTGGCACCACTTTGCCCCTTTATATTTCAAAATTAAAAGTCGCAGAAGCGAAAAACCTCCTGCGATTTACTGATATGCCTCTGTCAGAAATATCAGAATACCTGTCCTTTTCTTCCCAGAGCTATTTTCAAAGTGTGTTTAAAAAAGAAACCGGCGATACTCCAAATGAATATCGCCGATTGAATAAACTGTTGGTTGTGAAATAAAAAGCGCCACCCTCACGGGTGGCGTTTTACTATTTAAGTCCAGTCATATCAACTGTAACTTTTTCAAGATGCCAAATGTCATCTACATATTCCTGGATAGTTCTGTCGGATGAGAACTTACCTACGTGTGCTACGTTGAGGATAGCACTCTTAGCCCAGTTTTCTGTATCCTTGTAGTATTCTTCTACTTTCTTGTGTGCATTAGCGTATGAACGGAAGTCAGCAAGAGTGAAGTATCTGTCTGCTACCTGGCCGCCAATGTTTGAAAGAAGTGAGTTGTAGAGTTCGCGGAATAATTCTCTGTCACCATAAGAATAAGTTCCATCTACTAACTGATTTAATACTTTGCGGATTTCGTAATCGTTGTTGTAGATATCCATTGGGTTGTAATCACGATATTTTTCGTGGTTAATTACTTCGTCTGCGCTCATACCGAAGATGAAGATGTTGTCAGCGCCAACTTCTTCGTACATTTCTACGTTTGCACCGTCCATATTACCGATGGTAAGGGCACCGTTGAGCATTAACTTCATGTTACCTGTACCGGAAGCTTCTTTAGATGCTGTAGAAATCTGTTCTGAAACATCTGCTGCAGCAACTACCCATTCAGCAAGTGATACGCGGTAATCTTCGAGAAATACTACTTTAAGTTTACCATTAATGCTTTCGTCATTGTTGATTACATCTGCTACGCTGTTGATGAGTTTGATTGTCTTCTTAGCGTTTGCATAACCAGCAGCTGCTTTTGCACCAAAGATAAATGTTCTTGGGTAGAATTCCATTTCTGGATTTTCTTTAATCTGGTTGTAAAGGTACATTACATGAAGAATGTTCATAAGCTGACGTTTGTATTCATGTAAACGTTTTACCTGTACGTCGAAGATAGAGTTAGGATCTATTTCTACACCATTGTGTTCTTTGATGTATTTTGCAAGACGTACTTTGTTCTGGAATTTGATTTCCATGAATTCCTTCTGAGAAGTTTTCTGTGTAGCGTTCTTTGTAAGTTTTTCTAACTTAGAAAGATCTGTCATCCATTCATCGCTGCCAATCTTCTTGGTTACCCATTCAGCGAGAAGTGGGTTACCATGTCCAAGGAAACGTCTCTGTGTGATACCGTTTGTCTTGTTGTTGAATTTTTCAGGATACATTTCGTAGAAGTCACGAAGTTCCTGATTCATAAGGATGTCTGTATGAAGGCGGGCTACACCGTTTACTGAGTAACCTGCACAAATTGCAAGGTGAGCCATCTTAACCTGGCCATCCCAAAGGATTGCCATTTTACGAACCTTATCCTGGTTGCCTGGATATTTTGCTTCGATATCAAGTACAAATCTTCTGTCGATTTCTTTTACAATCTGGTATACACGTGGAAGAAGTGCTTCGAAGATTTCGATTGGCCATTTTTCCAATGCTTCTGCCATGATTGTGTGGTTTGTATAAGCAACTGTCTTTGTTGTGATATCCCAAGCTTCATCCCAGCTTAAGCCTTCTTCGTCGATTAAGATACGCATAAGTTCTGCAACAGCTACTGTTGGATGTGTATCGTTCATCTGGAATACAACCTTGTTTGGAAGTTCTTTTAAATCTGTGTGGTTCTTTTTGAACTTCGCAATTGCTCTCTGGATAGAAGCAGATACAAAGAAGTACTGCTGTTTCAGACGAAGTTCTTTACCTTTTCTGTGGTTGTCATTTGGATAAAGTACTTCTACAAGGTTACGAGCAAGGTTTTCTTCTTCTACCGCTTTTAAGTAATCACCCTTGTCGAACTGATCAAGTGCAAAGCCTACCTTTGGCTGAGCATCCCAGATGATAAGGGAATCTACTACATGATTGTTGTAACCAACGATTGGCATATCGTAAGCTACTGCAAGCACAGACTGGTAATTTTCGTGTTTGTGAACGAATTTACCATTTTCGTCTGTTGATTCTACTACGTTGCCACCGAATTTAATTTCATAGGTATATTCTGGACGACGAAGTTCAAATGGATATCCATTCTGTAACCAGTTGTCTGGTACTTCTACCTGGAAACCATCAGAAATTTTCTGTTTGAACATACCATAACGATAACGGATACCACATCCGTAAGCTGAGTAGCCTAAAGATGCAAGGGAATCCATGAAACATGCTGCAAGACGTCCAAGACCACCATTACCAAGAGCTGGATCAGGTTCCTGGTCCTCAAGAGCGTTTAAGTCTAAGCCGATTTCATCTAAAGCTTCTTTTACTTCTTTATAAGAGCAAAGGTTGATTAAGATGTTACCAAGCGCACGACCCATTAAGAATTCCATTGACATATAGTAAACTGTCTTTGGATCCTGTTTGTCTACTGCGTTCTGTGTAGCAAGCCATTCATCCATTACTACGTCTTTTACAGCAGCTGCAACAGCCTGGTAAAGTTCCTGCTGACTTGCCTGTTCTACTGTTTTACGGTAGTTCGCTTTTAAATGGTCTTTTACAGACTTAATAAAAACTTTCTTGTTAAAAACGTTTTCTCTCATTGTGTATATGTCTCCTTTATATAAACTAGCAAATTTGCTGGTTTCACAAAATTATTTCTTGATAACAGCAAGTGTTACCTTTTCACCATTGATATTCCATTCTTTTTCATAGCCAGCTAAGTTACCTGCTGTAATATCTTCTGCTAATACTTCTGACATGATGTCATTGCCGTATTTTTCAAAGATAGTAGCTACTTTTTCGTCTGCTACATATGAAATACCAATGTGGTCCATAACTTCAAAGCCTGCTTCTTTACGCATAGTCTGAATCTTGCTGATTAACTCACGTACGAAACCTTCTTCGATAAGCTCTGGTGTAAGCTGTGTATCAAGTACAACCGTTACGAAGTTATCCCCTTCTGTAATGAAGCCTTCCATCTGAGTCATAGTGATGAGTAAGTCTTCTTCTGTAAGAACTACTTCGTCACTTATGTTGGAAAGAACTAACTGTCCAGAAGCCTTAAGCTGTGCCATTGCTTCATTTCCATTGATTTCTGCAAGTGTGGTCTGAATCTGTTTCAAATACTTGCCATATTTAGGACCAACGGTACGAAGCTGTGGTTTGAACTGGTAATCTGTGTAAGCAGATACATCTTCTGTAAATGCTACAGATTTAACATTTAATTCGTCTGCAATGATGTCTACATAGAAGTCATTTAAACTTTCAGGTGCTTTTACATACATCTGACCGATTGGCTGACGGTTCTTGATATTTGCATTATTTCTACAAGCACGACCCATTACTACGATTTTGAGTACTGCATCCATGCATTTTTCCAGTTCTTTATCAATCTGTGCTTCATTTACTTCTGGGAAGTCACATAAATGGATACTTTCTGGAGCAGATGCATCTACAGAGCATACTAAGTTTCTGTAAATATCTTCTGTCATGAATGGAATCATTGGTGCTGCTGCTTTGGAAACAGTTACCAATGCTGTATATAATGTCATGTAAGCGTTAATCTTATCCTGTTCCATTCCTTTCGCCCAGAAACGTTCACGGGAGCGTCTTACATACCAGTTACTCATGTCATCTACGAATTCTTCTAATACACGGGCAGCTTCTGGGATACGGTAGTTTCCAAGGTTTTCATCTACTGCTTTTACGCAGGAATTTAACTTAGAAAGTAACCATTTATCCATTACAGTAAGCTTATCATAATCTAAGCTGTACTTGGTTGCATCGAAGCCATCGATATTTGCGTATAATACAAAGAATGCATAAGTGTTCCAAAGTGTTCCCATGAATTTTCTCTGACCTTCTGTAACGGCTTTTCCAGAGAAACGGTTTGGAAGCCATGGAGCGCTGTTTGAATAGAAGTACCAACGGATAGCATCAGCACCATACTGTTCTAATGCTTCAAATGGGTCAACAGTGTTGCCCTTTGACTTGGACATCTTCTGTCCGTTTTCATCCTGAACGTGACCTAAAACGATAACGTTTTCATAAGGTGCTTTGTTGAAAAGAAGGGTAGATTCTGCCATAAGTGAGTAGAACCAACCACGAGTCTGGTCAACACCTTCTGAGATGAATTTCGCTGGGAACTGCTGTTCAAATAAATCTTTGTTTTCAAATGGATAATGATGCTGTGCAAATGGCATAGCTCCAGAGTCAAACCAGCAGTCGATTACTTCTGGTACTCTCTTCATACATCCACCACAGTTACATTTGAAGGTAACTTCGTCAATGTAAGGTCTGTGAAGTTCAACTTTTGCATCTTCTGGATTACCAGTACGCTCTGCTAATGCAGCACGGCTACCGATAGATTCCTGAGCGCCACAATCTTCACATTCCCAAATGTTTAAAGGAGTTCCCCAGTAACGGTTACGGGAAATACCCCAGTCCTGAATGTTTTCAAGCCAGTTACCGAAACGTCCTTCGCCGATGGACTGTGGAATCCAGTTTACTGTCTTGTTGTTTGCAATAAGGTCATCCTTAACGGCTGTCATCTTGATAAACCATGATTCTCTAGCGTAGTAGATAAGTGGTGTATCACATCTCCAGCAGTGTGGATATTCATGCTCGAATTTTGGAGCATCGAATAACTGTCCTCTTGCATCCAAATCTTTTAATACTTCTGGGTCAGCTTTTTTGCAGAATAATCCAGCGAATGGAGTTTCTGCGGTAAGTTCACCCTTTTCGTTTACGAACTGTACAAATGGAAGGTCGTAGTTACGTCCTACGTTAGCATCGTCTTCACCAAATGCTGGTGCAATGTGTACGATACCTGTACCATCTGACATCGTTACATAGCTGTCACATGTAACGAAGAATGCTTTCTTGTGCTGTTTCTCAGCAACTGCTTTTGCACATTCAAATAATGGTTCGTATTCCTTGTGTTCAAGGTCTTTACCAACGTAACTAGCTAATACTTCATACGCCTTTTCGCCTTCTTCTTTTGCAAGTCCGCCGAGGACTTTGTCAAGAAGTGCTTCTGCCATGTAGTAGGTGTATCCATCAGCCGCTTTTACCTTGCAGTAAGTGTCTTCTGGGTTTACACAAAGTGCTACGTTGGATGGAAGTGTCCAAGGTGTTGTGGTCCATGCAAGGAAGTATGCATCTTCGCCAGTTACCTTGAAACGTACGACTGCGGAACGTTCTTTTACAGTCTTGTAGCCCTGTGCTACTTCCTGTGAAGAAAGTGGTGTTCCACAACGTGGGCAGTAAGGTACGATTTTGAAACCTTTGTAAAGTAATTTCTTGTTCCAGATTTCGTTTAATGCCCACCATTCAGATTCGATGAAATTATCATCATAAGTTACATATGGGTCATCCATATCTACCCAGAATCCTACTGTGTTTGAAAAATCTTCCCACATGCCTTTGTATTTCCAAACGGATTCTTTACATTTGCCGATGAATGGTTCCATACCGTATTCTTCGATCTGTTCTTTTCCGTTCAGTCCAAGAAGTTTTTCTACTTCCAATTCTACTGGAAGACCATGAGTATCCCAACCAGCTTTACGTGGCACATATTTGCCTTTCATAGTCTGGTATCTTGGAATCATATCTTTGATAACACGTGTTAAAACGTGGCCAATATGTGGTTTTCCGTTTGCAGTTGGAGGTCCATCATAAAATGTGTAGGTCTCTCCTTCTTTTCTGCTGTCCATGGATTTCTGGAAAATGTCGTTTTCGCGCCAGAAAGCCTCTACTGCTTTTTCTCTGTCCACGAAGTTCATGTTTGTGTCAACTTTGTTGTACATGAATTTTTCCTCCTGTTTTTGGTATATTAAACTTAAAAAGGCTCGCATCCGTAAAAAGGACGCGAGCCTAGCGTTATACCACCTAATTACAATGTACTTAAGGGCCTATTATCCCTTGCATACCCGTTCCCTGTAACGTAGGAAATACGTCAGAGCTTACTGAAATCATCCCCAAAACTACGCAACCCCTTGCGACGGTTTCAGCCCTGCAACTCGGAAGTGATGTTCGTTTCTACCCTACTCATACCGCCTCCCACCAACGCGGCTCGCTGTGACTTTACATGTAGAAATTACTGTCTTCGTCATAGTCTTTTTATATAAAACAATACCCGTCTATTATATGTAAAAGACGGGTAATTGTCAAGATTTGGTTATGTCTATTTTTTCATGCAATTGATAAGCTGTACTACTTATTGCTGTGGTGTTGTTGTATGTTCATCAATGTAATTCATAAGTTCTCTTAATGTAAAGTCTTTGCCAAGCTTCTCTTCCAGTTTTTCGTAAGTTACTTCACCACCGAATTCTGTAATAAGATTCTGAATAGATGCTTCATCCATAGCAGAAACTTTGTTTACAAATGCGTTAATTTCCTCTTCCGTTACATCTCCAACGAAATTAACCATTCTCTCTACCGTAACTTCACCGCCAACAAACTGTTCAATGGTATCTAAATCCATCATATTGCCTGTTGATTCTATTACCA
This sequence comes from Agathobacter sp., assembly GCA_017481285.1. Taxonomy (GTDB): domain Bacteria; phylum Bacillota; class Clostridia; order Lachnospirales; family Lachnospiraceae; genus Roseburia. The sequence goes on from JAFUPI010000015.1 coordinate 29,981, forward strand.
TTTGGTTTATAGTCTCTCTACCATCAATCTCTTCACCCATCAAAGTTCCGAAATCTTCCATAATGGTATATACATCGGTTTTTACAAAATACATATATGCACTTACCCAGATAGTTGTACTAACCACAAGGGAAATCACGGTTAATACGATACCTGCAATCACTTTTCCTTTTGGTTTGATATCCGCTTTCTTTGTAAGATAAATGATACCGAAAATAAGGGAAAGCAGACCGAATACATAGTTAACGAGAAACAGAGTTGTAATAAATGCAAAAATACCAAATACTAAACAAGCTGTTGCAAATCCCTTTTTCGCCTTCTTTGGCTCCTGTGGTACAGCCTGTTCCTGCACAGGTACTTCTCCTTCCGGTGCTTCGTACACTGGTTGTTCTTCCACTACTTCTTCTACCACTTCTTCTGTTGTTACATCCTCATAATATCTTTCTTCGCTCATAAACATTCTCCTCTTTCATGTGATACTCACATATTGTATGTGATAATTCTACTCTCTCACACTGATTTTTTCAACGAAATCCTTCGAAATTATCCAAAACTAATTGTAAAATCGTTCCAAAGTGATAAAATAAGGATATCTATATTTTACGAAGGAAGGGGTATATTATGAGTTCTTCAAATCTTACCTTATTAACCGACCTTTACC
>JAFUPI010000016.1 GCA_017481285.1 Agathobacter sp.
CCAGTTGCTGCGATTTCTTCGGTATACTCATGACCACAATCGCAGGCATATGTAGAACTGCCTTTTTCGGTACAACCGGCCGCTACCTGCGCTGTATTTACATATTCATGCTCCGTGCTTAATACTTCACCACAGGCTGTACATTTTCTATGGGCATCTGCTGTGCCTCCATTTACTTCTGTATGCCCAATTGCTGCGATTTCTTCGGTATATTCATGACCGCAATCACAGGTATATGTGGAACTACCTTTTTCGGTACAACTTGCTGCTACATAAGCTGTGTTTACATACTCATGCTCCGTGCTTAATACTTCACCACAGGTTGCACATCTACTGTGGACATCTGCTGTGCCACTATTTTCCGGCGTATGACCTAAGGCTGCGACTTCTTCCGTATACTCATAACCACAATCGCAAGTATAGAGCTTGCTACCTGCTTCGGTACAACTTGCTGCCTGGGTGATGGTTTCTTTGTAACTGTGCACAGCGTTTAATATCTCACCACAGGTTGTACATTTTCTATGGGCATCTGCTGTGCCTCCATTTACTTCTGTATGTCCAGTTGCTGCGATTTCTTCGGTATACTCATGACCACAATCGCAGGCATATGTAGAACTGCCTTTTTCGGTACAACCGGCCGCTACCTGCGCTGTATTTACATATTCATGCTCCGTGCTTAATACTTCACCACAGGTTACACATTTGCTGTGTACCTCTGTAGTATTTTCTGCTACCGCTGTATGCCCCAAAGCTGGTACTTCTGTAACACTTAGTGTTTTCTTACACTCCCTGCAGGTTACTGTAATAGAACCATCTTCCGTACAAGTTGGTTCTATCGTTGTTTTTCTTTCTTTATGTACATGAACTCCATCTATTAATCCACTTCCTGAAGAATTGCTTCCCACAGTAGATGTGTTGGAGTCTTCTTTTGTTTGCTCCTCTACTTTTGCTAGTGGCTGGCTATCATCTGCGATAATAGACGCACTTGTTGTGTTGGATATGCCGCCAGTAGGTTTCTGTGCTACTTCTGATTCTTTTTTTACTTCCTCCACTTTTTCATAAACCGGAGTATGTTCTTCAATGATAATCTCTCTTGCTTCCAGATCTGCTTTTGCCTCTTCCGCAGTTACAAACAGTTCATGTCCATTCTCTGCCGCAAAATAGATATCTACCATATCATCATCCGAAATATCTGGTGTAAGAATTGGTGCAAGGTCAGCTACGCCATCTCCTGTTGTATCCAATATTCCATCCACTTCGTCGACGACATATATGGTATTCGTTTTATCCATATTAATCGTGGTTTTGTATCCCGCCTCAATCAATACCTCTTCTTCAACCACTTCACCTGTTGGTAATATCCTCTGACTAGAAACCTGTCCACCATAGGTCATCACATCAGCTTTTGTATCCCCTGCATCGGTTATGGTCAAATCCACGCGGAAAAACGTACCACGTACTGCTAAGACCGCATTTGGAGTATTGATAATATATTCATCCTCAACTCCCAGTGGCTGAATCAATTCATTTGTAATGGCACCTCGTTCTAGTCTGATACAAGTTTTCCCACTACCTATTACTCCTAAGGTTTCAAATACAACTCGACTTCCAGCTTCTAATTTAATATACTTGTCATCATCTAAAACCAGGCGCACAAAACTATCTCCTGAAGTTATAATTTCATGTCCTTCCTGTAACAACATCCCTGGGTAGGCACTATATTCAATACCATCTTTCACAACACTTACTCTACCAGAAACCTCTACTACACTAATGGTACGATAGCCCTGGTTTTCTCCGGTTGTCTGTGCCACAAATACTGTAGCAATAACCGTAGCTACGGCAAGAATAGCGGCAATCAGTATGAACTTTTTCTTTCCCTGCTTCTTGTTATTCATAACCTTACCCCACGGTTAATGTTAGTTTTCTAAAAAACCCTCTTTTTTCAGCACTTCCAAGGAACGGATTTTATTTTCCATTGAAGAAGTTTCAATCAAAATACTTGCACCCTTCATGTACTTATCATAGGATTCATAAAACTTGCTACGGTCTAAAACACCGTCTCCCCAAGCCAAATGTAAGTCACTGATTCCATCGTTATCGTTGATATGAATATGCTTTACATATCGTCCTAATTTTTGTGCCCAAATTTCTGGCTGCACCTTGGAAAGTGATGCATGAGCAAAATCAAAACACACGCCATAGTTTTTATGCTTACACAGACGCTCGGATAATTCGCTCATAATATCTGGCGTGGTATCAAACATATTTTCCAGATAAATATTAATATCCATATTTCCTTCTAACACACGGCTCCAATACTTTTCATTGATATCTATCCAGGAGCGAATGTAGCTTTCTGTATTTAAAAAAGGATCATAATTCGTGTGAAAAACCACTGCTTTTGCACCAATTCGTCTTGCCACATCCAGACTTTGCTGGATACGCAAATCTGCTATTTCACGAATACGTTTGTCTGGACTAAACGGAATTACATCGAAAAATGCCCCATGTATTGTACAATACTGTGGTAATTCTTCTCTCTTGTATTCCACCAAAATATCCCTTAATTGATTCTCATCATCCAGAATATCTGGAATAAAAAAATCATTATATTCAAATCCCAGATTATGCCGTTTTTTTAATTCCAAACATTCTTTTAGATGTGCTCTGTCTGGAATAATAAGTACCTGTTTCATGAGACTTTACTCCTCTTCCGGACTTTTATACCCATTTATACCTGTAACTGAGTAAACAAATACACCCTTTGACTTTCCTTTCAATGGTATTTCTCCCACCACGTCCACAGTGATACGATCTTTTACACGCTCATAAACATATTCACTGATGTAAACAGTTCCTCTTGGTGCGTTTGCTTCTAATCGTGCAGCAGTATTTACTGTGTCGCCGATTGCAGTGTAGTCCATTCTAAACTCGCATCCAATATTACCTACAACTGCTGGACCGCAGTTAACGCCTACACCAAACCCTACATGTTTGCCATAACGCTCTAAATATTCTTTTTCAATTCTTTTTCCGCCCTGCACAATATCCCAAGCGGTCAAAATTGCCTTATATTCATAGTCCTCTGTATCAAATGGAGCATTAAATACTGCCATTGTCGCATCGCCGATAAACTTGTCCAGAGTTCCGCCATGCCGGAAAATACTGGTGGTGGTAAGTGCTAAATATCCGTTCAAAATATCCACTACCTGCTCTGGCTCTAAACTTTCGGACAATGGGGTAAAGCCTCGGATATCTACAAAGAGTACTGCTACGTCTCTGTTTTCTCCTCCAAGCTTCAACTCGTAACTTCCATCTTTTGCAATTTCATCCACAACTTGTGGGGCCACATATTTACTAAATGCCTTTTCAATACTCTTCTTCGCAGCACGAGCCTTATAGTAATGTAAACCGATATAGTATATACCAATAAGCATAGACATGACGGGCACTACTAATACATTTCCCATATACCCTGCATTAAATAAGAAGAGCCCCGCGATTAATTTTGTCATTGCAGTAGCTATACACAGAATAACCACTTTTACTACACTTAGCTTTTCACAAATAAGCACCAACAGCATAGCCACAACGGCTGCCACAACGGCGTCTGCTATAGTAGGGATAGTGATTAAGGATTTCCCTTCTAAAAGTGCCTGAATTACATTCGCATGTATTTCTACTCCGTACATCTGCTGCGAATGATCTACTGGTACAAAATAAGCATCCATCATGCCTGCGGCATATGCACCTACCAATACAATACTGCCGTCAAAGGCCTCTGCTGGCACCGTACCATCTAATACATCTATCAAAGAAATATTTTCATATTCCTTTGCATTTCCTGAATAGCGGAAAGTCATACCACTTTTATCCGTTGGATAAACAGGTTCTTTTCCAATGGCTTCCATGTACTTTTCATAAATCGCTGAACTAAAACTTTTTGTCTGGGTGCCATCCTCTTCTTCATAGTAGAGGAATGAGCTACGAATGATACTATCATCCTCATCCATCAGTGCATTTACAAATCCATGGTCTGTCGCTTCTCGAAGAGCTGTATATGGAACTACTTTCTCTGATATCGACATTCCATCTATTGTGAGGTTTCCATTTTTATCCGCGGTTACTTCCTTTGTAAATACATAGCTGAACCCCGCAACTACATTATCATATTTTTTACATACTTCTGCAAAACGAACATCCGATTCTGTTTCTTTTTCGCTACTGAATAGAATATCAAAACCGATTACTGCTGGGCGCACTTCTTCAGACACACAAATAGTATCTACCAGCTGCGCATACACATCACGATTCCAGGTAGAAAAATCTCCCATTTGGTTCATCGTCTTATCATCAATTTTGATAATCTTGATATTTGCATTCACATTTCCTGCATGATGATACAAATAATCTTCTGCGGTTTTATCTATCGTTCCGAACACATTAAAAAACACTGATAGAAAGGCAATTGCCCCGCATAAAATGCACGTGATTACTTTTTTCATAGCTTCCCCCAGAGTAATTTATATACGTCAAAAAACATCTATTTACCCAATTTATTGTTTTATTATACTATAGGAATGTACAAAATTAAATACATAATTCGTCAAAAATCCCCTTTAGAGACTTGGTTCAACCTTATCTTCTAAAGGGGATTTAACATTCTTTATTATCTAATATCTAGCGATTAGATATTTAATAATTCACTATATTCTTTTAAAGCTCCATCTGTATCGTGAGCAAGTACCTTCTTAGCAAGTACCTTACCAAGCTGTACGCCTTCCTGGTCGAAGCTGTTGATGTTCCATACAAAGCCCTGGTACATAACTTTGTTTTCGAAGTGTGAAAGAAGTGCACCAAGAGATGCTGGTGTAAGTTTGTCACCGATGATGATACTTGAAGGACGTCCGCCTTCGAAGTATTTGTTCTTGTCATCGTCTTCTTTACCACATGCGAAAGCTACGATCTGAGCAACTACGTTTGCACAGAGTTTTGCCTGGCTTGTGCTGTCTTCGATTACGATATCGTTGCCCATCTGGTTGTTCTTGTAGCCAACGAACTGAAGAGGAACGATATTGGTTCCCTGATGTAATAACTGATAGAAGGAGTGCTGTCCGTTTGTTCCTGGTTCACCAAAGATGATTGGTCCAGTTACATAGTCAATTGGTTCACCGAAACGGTTTACAGATTTACCATTTGATTCCATATCAAGCTGCTGTAAGTGAGCAGGGAAACGGCTAAGTGCCTGTGAATATGGAAGCACTGCTGTATCTAAGTATCCAAGTACGTTTCTTTCATAAACGCCGATTAATGCATCGAGCATTGCTGGGTTTTCAAGGATATTTGCATTTGTAGCGGTCTTGTCTGCTGCTGCTGCACCATCTAAGAACTGTGCAAATACTTCTGGTCCAAATGCACATGAAAGAACTGCTCCACCTACGCCTGATGTAGATGAGAAACGTCCGCCGATATAGTCATCCATAAAGAATGCTGCTAAATAGTCTGCACTCTTTGCAAGTGGTGATGTTGCACTTGTAACACATGCCATATGATTTGCAGGATTAAGACCAGCTTCTTTTAATGCGTTCTTTACGAAAGATTCATTTGTAAGTGTTTCAAGTGTAGTTCCTGATTTAGAAACTAAGATGAATAATGTATGAGGAAGATCAAGTGTAGCAAGTACGCCTGCTGCATCATCAGGGTCTACGTTACTGATGAATTTCGCTTCCATCTTTAATGTATTATTTACTTTTGCCCAGTTTTCAAGAGCAAGGTACATAGCACGAGGACCAAGGTCACTTCCGCCGATACCAATCTGAACTACTGTAGTGAATTTTTCGCCGTCTGCGTTTGCGATTTCACCACTATGTACTTTGTTTGCAAATTCAGCGATTTTTTTCTGTTCGCCTGTGTAGAATTCACGTTTGTCGCCACCGTCAGCGATAACTGCTTCGCCGAGCTGACCACGACACATATGATGAAGAACGAGACGTTTTTCACCTGTATTGATTACTTCGCCATTGTAAAGTGCTGCGAATTTGTCTACTAACTGTGTTTCTTCCGCAAGTTTGCCTAAGATAGCAAGGATATTGTCATCTACCTGTTTTGCAGCATAGTTGTATGCCATACCTTCTGCCATAGGAACGCTGTATTTTTTTACACGTTCTGCCCCATTTGCACCAGTCATAACCTCTTTGAGGTTTACTTTTGCAGCAGCTTCAAGCTGTTTGTAAGCTTCTACTTTGTCTAAGTTAGTCCAATTAACCATTATATATTGCCTCCCTTTAAATATTGTGTTTCGTAAAACTTTGCTAACTATTATTATACTATTAATTCAAATGCTTTTTCAACCGTTCCATGTCATTTTCTTTTACTCTATCGTAATTTCAAATCTTTTTGTATCGATTTCAGGGTCGTCCTCTTCTCTTCCCGTTAAAACACTTTCTTTTTTCTCGGTGTAACTATAGCTGCATTTCACAACTACTTTTCCTTTCCCCCTTGCAGTAATCTTGCAGGAGTCATGTCCTTCATCTAAGATTACCAAATCTTTTCCTTCAACAATACTCCAATTGTATACGTGATAAGCGGAGCCGCTTTTCCTTGTTCCGTATGAAATTTCACCCGTTTGACCTAACAAAAGAGTATCGCCATCTTTTAGTTCAATTACTTTGCTGGTATCTACCTCTGTGGATGGGAGTTCTGCCTCTTGTTTTGGAGACAAATCTACTGCCACCAATGCTTCTACTTCCGATGGTTCACCATCTGCAAATTTTGCGTAAACATAATAAACGGCTTCCACATTCTTTTCATAATACATTACGCGAACCGTCAATTGTTTGTATTTATTCCAGTGATGGTTCGGTCCTATCCATGAACCATTATGGCTCATAAGAAATGTTAATTTTCCATCAAAATCCACATCCGTAATCCTATCTCTTTTGTCAGTAGGATAGGTGCTTTTTACCAGTTCTTCTATTCTATAGATATCGCCAGTTAAAGAATAATATTTGGGCACTTCTAAATAGAACCCTTCATCACGGTAATAAAACTCCACAAACAAGCGCTCTTCATTTCTTCCGTTACTTTCTCTGTCGCATTCATTTCAGAATTTTGATTTGTTCCTGACGAATCTTGCTGATTTGAACATCCAGAAAGTACAAATATCAGAAGCATTATTATACTGATTACAAAAATTTTTCCTTTCATATTTACCTCTGTATTTTCTGTTTTCCAATTTTATCGAAAATAAGTGGATATACACCCATCAAAATAAAGATAATAATCGCGTATCGCACCGTACGAATCATGAAAGAAGGCATGGTCGCAGATTCCAAGAGTTCCTTTGGAAATGGCATTTTTAAAAGTGTATTAAGTCCAAAGTAAAGTGCACCACCACCTACAACACGAAGCAAACTACCAATAACACTTCGAGTCTCTTTAAAGTTCACGAACCTCTTTTCAAATGGTACAGCTAGGAAATAACCAAGCATCATACCATAACCAGTAAAGAAATCCGTTGTCTGACAATAAAAAACGCCAGGCAAACAGCAGAGTGCAACGATAAGATGCAAGCGATTCTCATTTTTCACATGAGTCTGTAAATACGAAAACAATAGCATCAGCAGCACACCCACAACCCATCCGCAAAGTACATCGGTTACATAATGTGCCCCCAACATTACTCGGGAAAGACCTACGAGGAATGGAATCACAAAAGCAATAACCAAGAGAACTTTATTCTTCTTTTTATACATAGCAAGAGAACTATACAACATGGTAGAATTGGTGGTATGACCGCTTGGAAAAGAATAACCCTGTGCTGAAATATTATAAATATCCGCCGAAGCATCCACTGGTTTCAGAATCTTAATTCCCGCATGGTCAAAATATGGACGTCTACGAAAAGCAATATTTTTCAACATCGGATTCACCACAATCCCTATCAAAATATTCATTCCGACAAACTTACCGAAGTTCTTGTCATAACACCAGTATAGAAAGCCCAATACCGCAATCATAACCAGTTCTTCTCCGAACATCGTTATAAAAGACACAATCGTTACTGCAATATCAGAATTCATCATCCCTTGCAACCACTGCTGCAAAGCGACTTCCCATTCAAAATAAAATGTGTTTCCCTGGAATACGTTTGATGCTATCGCCATTTCTTATTCCTCCTAAGTCAAAGTATTTTATGGGTATATTATAACACTTTCTTAAAATACAAAAAGAGGATATTTTCTAAAAAATCATTTAGAAAATATCCTCTAAAATAGTTTTATTTATCCAAACTCTTCATTGTTGGGAACAACAATACATCCCTAATCGCTGGGCTGTTTGTCATCATCATAACCATACGGTCGATACCGAAGCCGATACCGCCTGTAGGTGGCATACCGATACTAAGAGCGTTTAAGAAGTCTTCGTCTGTGTGGTTTGCTTCGTCGTCACCAGCAGCGAAGAGTTCTTCCTGCGCTTCGAAACGAGCTCTTTGGTCGATTGGATCGTTCAGCTCTGAGTAAGCATTTGCCATTTCCCATCCGTTCATGAAAAACTCGAAACGTTCTACATATTCTGGATTTTCTGGTTTCTTCTTTGTAAGTGGAGAAATCTCAATTGGATGATCCATTACAAAGGTTGGCTGAATAAGGTGATGCTCTACGTATTCTTCGAAGAAGAGGTTTAAGATATCACCTTTCTTGTGGTGTTCTTCAAATTCAATGTGATGTTCTTTTGCAAGAGCACGAGCTGCTTCTACATCAGCTACTTCATTCCAGTCTACACCAGAGTATTTCTTAACAGCGTCTACCATAGTGATTCTTTCAAATGGTTTTGAAAGGTCCATTACGTTTTCGCCATAAGTAAGTTCAAGTCCGCCAGTTACTTCCTGTGCTACATAGCGGTAAAGATTTTCTGTTAAGTCCATCATACCGTGATAGTCTGTATAAGCCTGGTAAAGTTCCATCAGTGTGAACTCTGGATTGTGTCTTGTATCAAGACCTTCGTTACGGAATACACGACCGATTTCGTATACTCTTTCTAAACCACCAACGATAAGTCTCTTAAGTGGAAGCTCAAGAGAGATACGAAGCTTGAAGTCTTCGTTCAATGCGTTAAAGTGAGTTTCGAATGGTCTAGCTGCAGCTCCACCCGCATTAGAAACGAGCATTGGAGTTTCTACTTCCATGAAGCCCTGTCCGTCTAAGTAGTTACGGATGCTCTTTAATACTTTTGAACGTTTGATGAAAGTTTCTCTGGATTCTTCGTTCATGATAAGGTCAACATAACGTTGACGATATCTTGTATCTGTATCTGTAAGTCCATGGAATTTCTCTGGAAGAATCTGTAAGCTCTTTGAGAGCATTACAAGTTCCTCTGCATGGATAGAAATTTCGCCAGTTTTTGTACGGAATGCATATCCCTTAACACCA